>CAZXDQ010000207.1:0-4137 GCA_964639405.1 uncultured Syntrophomonadaceae bacterium
TCAGGTATAAGCTAAAAGAAGTTAATTAACCAAAATTTTTTGGATAAATTGCAATAGTTGCATAAGCTATATGCTAAATTTGGAAGCATTTAATTCAGATAACCAGGCTCAAGCTATTAGATGAAAGGAGCCGGGTGATCAAATGATCACTTATGGCTCTTTATTTAATTGGGGGAGGGAATACTTATGCCCGATGTTGTCACCAACTATGTATCCATTGATGGTGAGATGGAGGTTGAGGAAGTGGTGCAGGTGGCCCGGAAAGGGAAAAAAGCTTATTTGAGCTTGGACTTAAAAGAAAAGATAAGGAAGTCTCGGCAGACGGTAGAAGATATAATTGCCGAAAACAGGATAGTATATGGAATAAATACTGGGTTTGGTAAATTTTGTGAAGTAAGTATATCTGCAGAAAAATGCCGGGAACTACAGAGGAATCTTATTTGCAGCCATGCTGCTGGGGTAGGTCCTCCATTTTCAGAGGAAGTAGTTAGAGCAATAATGCTTTTAAGAATTAATGCTCTATCTTTAGGCCATTCCGGAATAAGAGAAGAAGTGCTTAATCTGTTGTTGGAGATGTTAAACCGGGGAGTGCATCCAGTGATCCCCTCTCAAGGCTCCTTAGGAGCCAGTGGAGACTTAGCTCCTCTTTCCCACATGGCTCTAGTAATGATAGGGGAGGGAGAAGCTTACTTTCAAGGAAGTCGATTGCCGGGGGAGGAAGCGTTAAAAGCAGCAGAATTGGAACCAGTGGAACTCCAAGAAAAAGAGGGGTTGGCATTAATCAACGGTACGCAAGTTATGACTGCTTTAGGTTCTTTGGCATGGTATGATGCCATTAATTTAAGCAAGGCAGCGGATATGATCGGTGCTCTTACTATGGAAGCTTTGAAAGCCAGGTGGGAGCCTTTTAATCAATTAAATTATAAAATTAGGCCCCATTTTGGTTACGGAGCCACCCTGAGGAATATCAATAAAATGGTAAAAGGAAGTGCAAACTTGGGAAGCGATCAAACCAAAACACAAGATGCATACAGCATTCGCTGCTTGCCGCAAGTTCACGGTGCATCTAAGGACGCGCTCAATTATATAAAAGGAGTGCTGGCAATTGAAATAAATTCAGTTACTGATAACCCGCTGGTATTTCCTGAAGAAAACACGGTTATTTCAGCGGGGAATTTCCATGGACAACCCGTTGGATTGGCCATGGATTTTTTTGCTACTGCTTTGGCAGAGCTGGGAAGTATTTCAGAACGTAGACTGGAACGATTGTTAAATTCAAACTTGAGTGGGCTACCTCCTTTTTTAACCACTGAAGGTGGTTTGAGTTCTGGTTATATGATAGCCCAGTATACGGCAGCTTCCTTGGTTAGTGAAAACAAAGTATATTCTCATCCTGCCAGCGTAGATTCCCTTCCCGTATCGGCTAGTCAAGAAGACCATGTTAGTATGGGGACTAACGCTGCTCGTAAAGCCTGTAACGTAGTTACCAATGTAGCCTATATTTTGGCTGCAGAATATTTGGCTGCCGCTCAAGGATTAGATCTGTCAGATAACTTAGGCCTGGGAGAAGGCAGTCGTTGTGTTTACCGGAAGCTCAGAGATAGGATCCCCTACCTTCAACAAGATCGGCTTATTTACCCGGAATTGGAAAAAGTGGCTTCAATGTTAAAGGAAGGGGAATTGGTGCAGGAAAATGAAGTTGGAAGGGGTATCTTCTTAGAAGGTTAGGAAAGCACTGTAGCAAGCAGGGCAGTATATTTTAAAATCTATTAGCAAAACTATAGGAAAATGGTATAATAAATGCAAAAATAATTTGGCTATAATGCCAGGGGGCCATTTTTTTATATATTTTTCATGGGAGGGGTGTAAGTGTCTTCCGAAAAGAGAGTAGTTCGTGCGCCGCGGGGAAAGCAATTACGTTGTAAGAGCTGGTTAACGGAAGCTCCTTTGAGGATGCTAATGAATAATTTGGATCCAGAGGTAGCTGAGGCACCGGAACATCTTATCGTTTATGGTGGCAGAGGAAAAGCGGCTCGTAACTGGGAAGCATTTGATCGTTTAGTGGAAACCCTGGAAAAAATGGAAGAGGACGAAACCCTATTGGTGCAATCTGGAAAGCCGGTAGGAGTTTTTAAAACCCACTCATACGCACCTCGAGTGCTTATTGCTAATTCCAACCTGGTGCCTCGATGGGCTACCTGGGAAGTTTTTGACGAATTGGAGCAAGAGGGGTTAATGATGTATGGGCAAATGACTGCAGGTTCCTGGATTTATATAGGCAGCCAGGGAATACTTCAGGGAACTTATGAAACCTTGGCGGCAGTGGCAAAAAAGCAGTTCGAGGGGGATCTTTCTGGGTGTTTGGTTCTTACCGCTGGATTAGGAGGCATGGGTGGGGCACAACCCCTGGCAGTAACTATGAATGGGGGAGTTGCCATAGTAGTAGAAGTAGATCCTAACCGGGCACAGAAAAGACTTGACACTAATTATCTTGATCGGACAACATCCTCGATTGACGAGGCCATAAGCATGGCTAAAGAAGCACAGAAGAGCCGACACCCTCTTTCCATCGGGTTGATAGGGAATGCTGCCGATGTTTTTCCTTATATAGCAGAAAATGGTCCTCTTCCCGATTTAGTCACTGATCAAACTTCTGCCCACGACCCGGTAGGAGCTTATATTCCTTCCGGTTACAAGGTAGATGAGGCCGCTAAGTTGAGAAGCACCGATCCGCAAAAGTACCTGCAGGAAGCTCGCCATTCTATGGTTAAGCACTGCGGCGCCATGCTTGATATGATGAAACAAGGAGCCGTAGTTTTTGATTATGGGAATAATCTTAGGGCAGAAGCTCAACAGGGAGGTTTGCAAGATGCTTTTGACTACCCGGGCTTTGTTCCAGCTTATATCCGTCCTCTTTTTTGTGAAGGGAAAGGACCTTTTCGTTGGGTGGCTCTCTCAGGGGATCCAGAGGACATCTATGAAACAGACAGGTTGGTGTTGGAGTTATTTCCCCAGGACCAACCCCTGGCTCGCTGGATTAAAATGGCCCAAGAACAGATTAGTTTTCAAGGGCTTCCCTCCAGAATTTGTTGGTTGGGTTATGGAGACAGGGCTAAGTTTGGCTTAGCAGTTAATGAAGCAGTAGCTTCCGGCAGAATTAGCGCTCCGGTAGTATTTGGCAGAGATCATCTTGATACCGGTTCGGTGGCGTCTCCCAATCGGGAAACTGAAGGCATGAAAGATGGCAGCGATGCCATTTCCGATTGGCCGTTATTGAATGCCCTGCTAAACACAGCATCAGGAGCTACTTGGGTTTCTATCCACCATGGAGGAGGGGTAGGCATGGGATATTCCCAACATTCCGGGCAGGTTTTGGTAGCTGACGGTACAGATGATGCTGCCGAACGAATAGAAAGAGTCCTCACCAATGATCCGGGAAGTGGTGTTGTTAGACATGCTGACGCTGGATACGATGTAGCTGTGAAGATGGCTAGAGATAAAAATATAAAGATCCCCGGCCTTAACCTTTAATTGGTAATTTAAACAGGAAGTGCATAACATGGAAATTAATAATATTAAGCTAAACACTATAGGAAAAGCCAGTATGTTTATTGCTATGGCTTCCGAAGAAGAACTTCCCATTTATTTGGATTTGGCCTATCAGAATGACTTCAAGGTATGTGTGGGGCAAGCTGGTTCTATGGAGTTCAAAAAAATTGTAGCCACTATTGAAACGGCAGCGGAGAATCAGCATCTAATTGGAAGCAGTTATTGGGAAAAGCATGCCCTGTACCATGCTATCTTGGAGTCTTTTCACGGAGTGTGCCGAGGAGAGTTGGAATTAGGAAATGTATTAAGAACGGTAGGGGTGCGTTTTGCCGTTGTAAAAGGGAAGAGAAACTTTGAGCATGAAGACCAGAATGAATGGATTTCAGTTGCCCTTTACGGGACTATCGGTGCTCCTATTAAGGGATCTGAACACGAAGTGGTAGGTTTAGGCATAAATCATATTTGATTGATAGGCTGGGTTAATTTTCAGCTGATTTAGTAAGAACTAATGGGGATTATTTTTGTACTGATGCAGAAGCATTCCTGTAAGGGATGAAAATGCTCTTTGAAAAATAAATAACCTCCAGT
>CAZXDQ010000208.1:0-1035 GCA_964639405.1 uncultured Syntrophomonadaceae bacterium
TAGGGAAGGCGGCAGAACCGTAGGTGCAGGCGTAGTAACCGGAACAACTGAGTAGGTTAGTTGCCGAATTAACTTGCAGAAAGGCCAAAAAAAGCGGGTACTTTCCCGTTTTTTTTGTACAAATGCCTTTGTCATCTTAAATTCGGATAAGAATATTTCGCTATAGATAAATAATTTGACAAGAGCAAAGAGTTGTGTTAGATTTCTTGCGAACGTATAACAGTTATGAAAATAACTAGGGCAAGCGGAGGTTAGAACTTATGCGAGTAGATATAATAATGGCTTGCACTGAGTGCAAAGAACGCAATTATCATAATAAAAAGAATAAGAAAAATACCCCTGACAGGATAGAGTTGAAAAAGTACTGCCCGGTATGCAGGCAACACACTGTGCACCGGGAAACCAAGTAAGGGTGGGAAAAATGGCGTTTATTGCTCGAGTCCGGAAATTTTTGCATGAAGTTAGAATTGAATTAAAAAAGGTACATTGGCCTACCCGTCGGGAATTTATGGTTTTCTTCGGCATGGTAATTTCAGTGGTGCTAGTTATTGGGATTTTCTTTTCAATCCTTGATTTTAGCTTTACTTCTATCTTGGAGTTGTTGATTACCAGGTAATGTTTTTAAAGCGAACATTTTAAAGCGAACAAAGGAAGCTAAAGAATTATAAACAACTGATTTGCGGTGGCGATCAAATTGGTTGAAGGAGGTCTAAGGAAAGCTATTGGTTCAGGGTGGTGAAGTTGGAATGGCTGACGAGAAAAAGCCGGAAGGCAGTCCAGAAGAAGAGTTGCAGCAACCTGAGGACCAAAGGGAAGAGACTCAGGAAATTCCTTATAAAAACTGGTATGTGGTACACACTTACGCAGGGTACGAAAACCGGGTAAAAACTAATCTGGAACGCCGGGTAGCATCTATGGAAATGCAGGATAAGATCTTTCGCATCTTGGTCCCCATGGAAAAGGAGATCACTGGTAAGGGGGGGCAAAGAAAAACGACCCTGAAAAAAGTCTTTCCAGGTTACGTGTTAGTAGAAA
>CAZXDQ010000208.1:1045-4128 GCA_964639405.1 uncultured Syntrophomonadaceae bacterium
ACCCCTGGAGTTACCGGATTCGTTGGTCCGGGCTCCAAGCCAGTTCCGTTAGAAGATGAAGAAGTCGAGGCTATTATGAAGCAAATGGGATTAACGGAAGCCAAGCCCAAGATAGATTTTGAGGTTAATCAAGCGGTAAGGGTAGTAGATGGTCCTTTCAAAAACTTTGAAGGGACTATCGAAGAAATTAACGAAGAAAAGGGAAAGCTCAAGGTTTCGGTATCCATGTTTGGCAGGGAGACTCCAGTAGAGTTGGAGTTTTTCCAGGTAGAAAAGATTTAGATCCACAACTTTGATTTTTACTAATTTAAAACAGGATTCAAGAAATGTAGTTATATTTGTCTATGAAAGGGGGATATAGAGGTGGCCAAGAAAGTGCTTTCTTCCATAAAACTGCAGGTTCCAGCCGGAAAAGCTACTCCTGCCCCTCCAGTAGGGCCAGCTTTGGGACAGCACGGAGTTAATATAATGGCTTTTACCAAAGAGTTTAACGAGCGTACTGCTAACCTGGGAGATGTGCTGATTCCGGTAGAAATAACGGTTTACGAGGACCGTTCCTTTTCTTTTATAACTAAGACACCGCCGGCAGCCATTCTCCTGAAAAAGGCGGCTGAAGTGGAAAAGGGTTCGGGTGAGCCTAATCGGGAAAAGGTGGCTACTGTTCCGCGGGACAAAGTACGAGAAATAGCAGAACACAAGTGGGAGGACTTAAACGCAAAAGATATGGAAGCGGCTACCCGCATTATTGAAGGAACTGCTCAGAGCATGGGAATAGTCGTGGAAGGCTGAGCCAGCAACCATCTTTTGCAGGAGCATTTTGCTTAAATCAGTGGGAGGGTAATGCCCGTACACCACCAAAAGGAGAGGGTTTGCATGCCAAAAAAGGGGAAGAGGTTAAGAGATGCCCAGGAAAAAGTTGACCGGAATACCTATTATGAGCCCCGGGAAGCTCTTAGTTTAGCTAAAGAATTGAGTTCGGCCAATTTTGATGAGACTTTAGAAATAGCGGTAAAATTGGGGGTAAACCCCCGCCATGCTGACCAACAGGTGCGGAGTGCCGTAGTTTTACCTCACGGGACAGGAAAAGATGTCACCGTATTGGTCTTTGCCAAAGGAGAAAAAGAAGAGGAAGCCAAAAATGCAGGAGCTGATTACGTTGGCGGCGAAGAATTGGTTTCCAAGATACAGGAAGGTTGGCTGGATTTTGATATCGCCATAGCTACCCCTGATTTGATGAGTGCCGTAGGTAAATTGGGAAAAATACTAGGTCCGCGGGGGCTTATGCCCAATCCTAAAAGCGGGACGGTTACTTTTGAAATTGAGAAAGCTGTGCAAGATTCTAAAGCAGGCAAAGTTGAATTTCGTACGGATAGAACTGGTAATGTCCATGTACCTATTGGCAAAGCTTCTTTTTCCCTGGATCAGCTGGAAGAAAATTTCAACGCGGTAATGGACGCTTTAATCAAATCCAAGCCTTCTGGCGCTAAAGGCCAGTATATCAGGAAGGTGGGAGTAAGTTCCACTATGGGGCCCGGTATCAAAATTTCACCTCAGAAGTTAGGGGCGGCTGTCGGTAAAGCAGTATAGTGGGTTGGTAATAAAACGTTCTTGGAGCTAGTTTTTCCAGATTTTTTCCGGATAAAGATTTGAACTATAGACTAGCAATAGAGGTGAGACGAGGGGATAAATATTAAAACCTCATAGCTGAAGACCGCAGGGGCGGCAAGCTTAAATGCCTCCATGGGCTACCTGCCTAGGCATGTGAAAGGAAAGTGCTTCACGTCCTAGGAGCACTTTATTTTTTTCAATTTGGCTCGAACAGGAGGGAACCATGTATGATTACCCGGAAGGAGAAAGAGAAGAAAGTTCAAGAGATTGAACAGGATATGCGGCAAGCAGACTTTATGGTTTTTACCGATTACCGGGGACTGAATGTAGATGACATTAGCAAACTAAGAAAAAACTTGCAGGATAGTGGTTGCGATTACAAGGTAGTAAAAAATAATTTGGCCAAAATTGCTTCCAGGACAATAGGGATAGAAGAAATTAACGACTTCTTCGAAGGGCCTACTGCTATTACTTATGGATACGAAGATCCTGTTCTCTCTTCCAAGACTCTAACCAAGAGTGAAAAGGAGTTAAAGAATCTCGCCATTAAGGGCGGCTATTTGGAAGGAAGAATCCTGTCAGCAGAAGACATCAAGGCCCTGGGAGAAATACCTTCTAAAGAAGTGCTTTATGGAAAATTGTGTGGAGCTTTTCAAGCTCCTATTGTTGGCCTGGCCAACGTACTGCAGGGCAATTTGCGAAACTTGGCTGGCGCTTTGGATGAGATCCGGAAGCAGAAAGAAGCAGGATAGAAGCAATCAATTGTTTAGCAGCTGATCTGGACTATGTTTTAGGAAAAATTCCCGGGCAACAGGAAACTCTGAAGGGCTATCCTGGATAGAAGGGAGATTTTGATAATCAATTAGAGTATTTAATTTATACTATTAAGGAGGTAGAAGGCATGTCAAAAGTTAATGAAGTGTTGGAGACGGTAAAGGGAATGACGGTACTGGAGCTTTCTGAATTGGTAAAAGCCCTGGAAGAAGAGTTTGGGGTAACTGCTGCTGCTCCGGCTGCTGCAGCCCAAGCTCCTGCTGGTGGTGCCGCGGAAGAAGCGGCTGAGGAAGAAGAACAGACTGAATTTGATGTAATGCTTAATGATGCTGGCGAGAAAAAGATTCAAGTAGTGAAAGCAGTTAGAGAGCTTACCGGCTTGGGGCTTAAAGAAGCAAAGGCCATGGCAGACGAGCTGCCCAAGCCAGTAAAAGAGAAAGTGACAAAAGAGGAAGCGGAATCTATTAAGAGCAAACTGGAAGAAGCAGGCGCTACTGTCGAGATCAAGTAGCTCTTTTCTGCAGAAAAAAGCATTTTAGTTTCCATTATAGCTATAATATCCACTAAAACTTCTATTATAGCTTCTATGGGAAGGTATTGCTTCTATTATGGATAGTCGCCAGAAATCTAGCGTAGCGGCAAGATTGATTCTTGTCGCTTTTTATTGACATTTATATAGTATTGTGATAACATGTTTTAAT
>CAZXDQ010000209.1:0-1486 GCA_964639405.1 uncultured Syntrophomonadaceae bacterium
TGGTTTTCTATTTTTGCTAATATCTTAGCTTCATCTTCGTTATTTTCTTCTAGCAAGGTCCTTACCGTTAAAATATCCTCCTTATTGCGCACAAAAGATACGGCAATAAAATCTATTCCCCATTCTAGGCCAAAAATTATATCTTGTTTATCTTGATCGGATAAAATTGGAAGATCCAGGTAGGTTCCCGGAATATTTATCCCTTTATAACTTTCCAAAATACCTCCATTATTTACTCGACAACGTAGGGTATCTGAAGTGGTTTCCATAACTTCCAAAGATATGTTGCCATCGTCTATCAGAATAGTACATCCAGGGGATACATCCTTGGTAATGTGTTTATAGGTTACAGAAACTTTTTCTGAATTTCCCACCATATCTTGAGTAGTCAAAAAAAAGTCTTGGCCCTGGTTAAGTTGGACAGGGGATTCCGCAAAGGATTTAATTCTTACTTCTGGACCCCTGGTATCCATAAGAAGAGCAATGTATTTGGACGCTGATCTGCTGGCATTTCTAAGGTTCATGATGCTATTTTTATGCACTTCCTGGTTGCCGTGGGACAAATTAATTCTAGCCACATCCATTCCGGCTGAAATCATATCCTCAACCATATTTTCCTCAGAAGAGGAAGGGCCTAAAGTTCCTACCAGTTTAGTTTTTCGCATCTTTTCCTCCGTGTATTTATTAAATAGACAGGATTTGTGCTAATTCGTAAATATCGTCATTAAATTTACGCTCAGAGGAAAATATTTCCCTCATATCAATAAATTTTAATCTTCCCTGATAAAGGCATATTGCCCCACCGCTCAGCTTTTCCATAATACAGTATACAGCCATGGCACCCATTATATCTGCTACTGATGAGGCCTGCATAGAAAAAAACTTCCTGTTAACTAGTCCCCAAAAACCTCTAGAGATGCCAACTACTTCAACAAGCCCGAGGTAAATGGATTTTCTTACCACTGCCCTTACAGCGGCGTTTATTCCAGAAGCGTCTCTTTCACTGGTTAATGGACAATTTTTTTCAAATAAGGAGTAACTCCATCTTCTTAGCATTTTTCAAAAATTCTTTTAGGAAAAGTTTGAGATTTAATTCGCTTTTAATTCCTGTAAATTAATGGCTTCCCTGCCCAAAACGCTTTCTAAAATACTGAAAAAATGAGGATCATCTTGAGCCCAAAACTCTTCCTCCAACAACAGCATCTTTTTTTCATCTTCGAAGTACAGGTAGACCGGTAAATCACCGTGTTGCTGGTGTAAAAGTTGTCTTAAATTCATGAGGTGTTCTTTGCCCAGTTCTGGAGATATTTTTAAAAATAACTGTTTTGGTTCTTTAGGCAATGGAGTGATAGCTTCTCCGATGAGCTTTACATCATCATCTTCCTCTCGGATATCGGTGTTGCCTTTTATAATTAAAACCCGGTCTTCTTCTAGCAGTTCTCGGTGTTTTTCATATAGTTCAGAAAAAATCACAATTTCAATTGAA
>CAZXDQ010000209.1:1496-4126 GCA_964639405.1 uncultured Syntrophomonadaceae bacterium
AGTCATATCCTCCAAAGTAACAAAGGCCATGGGTCTGCCAGCCTTAGTGTATATAGAACGTACCGCGCTTATCATACCACCCACACTTACTTGGCCTGGCTCCCGGTTTTCTTTGATTTCAGCACAAGGAGTCAATCTAGAAATCTGCTCTAAAATAGATCGATATTGATCTAAAGGATGACCGGTAACGTAAAGGCCCATGATCTCTTTTTCTAAAGCTAGTTTTTCTCTAAAACTGAATTCTGGTATTTCTGGCAACCGGTCTTGCAATTCTACAGCGGAAGGGGTTTCCATAAAAGAAAAGACCGTAGTCTGCCCGTTGTTCTTTGCTTTCTGCATTGACTGCCCTTCCGCTACTGATTCATCTAATATATTTAACAATTGTGCCCGGTTAGCTCCCAACGTGTCCATGGCACCGCTTTTGATTAAGCTTTCTACTACCTTTTTGTTGCATAGTCGCAAGTCCACTCGGGAACAAAAATCCCTTAGTGATACATAGGGGTTTTCCTCTCTTTGTTGAATAATGGATTCTACGGCGTTAATACCAACGTTCTTTACTGCTGCCAAACCGAATCTGATCTGTTTATCTCCTACGACTGTAAAATAAGTATAACTCTCATTTATATCAGGAGGTAAAATTTCAATTCCTTGTTTTTTGCAATCGGAGATGTATAAGGCCACCTTATCACTGTTGTTTATAGAAGCGGTGAGCAGGGACGCCATAAATTCCACCGGGTAGTTTGCCTTTAGATAAGCAGTGTAGTAAGAAATTAATGAATAAGCTGCAGCGTGGGACTTGTTAAATCCATAGGAAGCAAATTTCAATATTAGAGCGTAGATCTCCTTGGCTAATTCTTTAGAATAGCCTTTACTAACGCAGCCATTGATGAACTGGTTTTCCATGTCATCCAATATCTCTTTTTTCTTTTTACCAATAGCCCTTCGTAAAAGATCAGCCTGCCCTAATGAAAATCCTGCCATTTTAGCAGCAATTTCCATAATCTGTTCTTGATAGACAATAACCCCGTAAGTTTCTTTTAGAATTTCTTCCAGGGCTGGATGCAGATATTCTACTTCTTCTTTGCCGTGTTTACTATTTATAAATACTGGGATTTGCTCCATGGGTCCAGGTCTATACAAAGCTACTACTGCAATAATATCTTCAAACTTTTCTGGTTTCAGTTCTCTTAATACGCTACGCATACCGCTACTTTCTAATTGAAAAACTCCGGCAGTATTCCCATTTGAGAGTAATCGGTAAGTATTACTATTATCTAAAGAAAGGTAGTCAGGGTCAATTCTATCCCCTGTCCTCCATTCGATTCTATCGATAGCCCCTTGAATGATACTTAAAGTTCTTAGTCCTAAAAAGTCCATTTTTAAAAGTCCCAGTTCTTCCAGGGTTCCCATGGGGAATTGGGTCACAATGTTATTTTCAGGAGTCCTTTGCAAGGGCACCTGTTCTTCTAAAGAGTCCCTAGAAATTACTACCCCTGCAGCGTGAATAGAAGTGTGTCGCGGCAGACCTTCGATGGCTTTGGTAATTTCCAACATCCTTTGATACCTTTCATTCTGGTAATACTCCTGCAGATCCTTGTTTTGTTCTAATGCTTTACTTATACTCATTCCTGGTTCATTGGGTATCAGTTTAGCTATCCGGTCCACTTCTCCATAAGAAAATCCCAGGGCTCTGCCCACATCCCTTATGGCCCCTCTAGCAGCCATAGTGCCAAAGGTAACCACCTGGGCTACTTTGTCTACTCCGTATTTGTTTACTACGTATTCTATTACTTCGTCCCGATTCTCATCGCAAAAATCTATATCGATATCAGGCATGTTTACCCTTTCTGGATTTAAAAATCGCTCAAATAAAAGTCCGTACCGCATAGGATTTATATTAGTTATATAGAGGCAGTATGCTACCAGACTCCCGGCGGCTGAACCTCTACCCGGTCCCACCATGATACTTTTCTCCCGGGAATAACGAACGAAATCCCAAACAATTAAAAAGTAACTGGAATAACCCATCCTATCAATTATATTTAATTCATAGTCCAGCCTTTCTCGATACTTTTCACTTTCCTCTCCGTAACGTTCTTTTAACCCTGTTTCGCACAATTCCCTAAGGTAGCTGGTTTCCGTATATCCAGAAGGAAGTTCGTAATATGGGAGCTGAATGCCTCCCAATTCAATTTCCACGTTACACTTATCAGCAATAATATTGGTATTCTCTAAAGCTTCCGGATACTCTGCAAAAAGCTCTGCCATTTCCGATTGCTCTTTTAAATAAAACTCCGCAGAAGGGAATTTCATCCTTTCTTCGTCGTAGACAGATTTTCTGGTTTGAATACATAATAAAAGATCATGGACTTCGGAATCTTTCTTTTGATGATAATGCACATCATTAGTAGCAACTAAAGGTATTCCTTCCTCTTTGGAAAGTATCGTCAACTCTCGATTAACCTGTTTTTGTTCAGCCATGTGATGATCTTGCAATTCCAGGTAGAAATTATCTTTTCCAAAAACCTCTGAGTAAAATCTGGCTACTTCTCTAGCTTTTTCTCTTTCTCCTTTTAGAATGAAATGAGGGATTTCTCCAGCCAGGCAAGCGCTGAGAGCAATAAGTCCTT
>CAZXDQ010000210.1:0-4091 GCA_964639405.1 uncultured Syntrophomonadaceae bacterium
CTTACTCCTGATGCCACTAAGAAGGTTATAGATAAAGAAGTCCCTGGCATGGCAGAAGCTATGAGGATGAAGAGCCTGGAAAAAACTTCTCATGCTATGCTTTCCAGGGCGGTTTGTGGTATAAGGAAAGCAACCCTGATAATAAATTTTCCCGGAAGCCCCCAAGCAGTGGAAGAAAATTTTGAATTGGTATTGCCTGCTATTTTCCACGCTATAGAGACTATCCGTGGTCAAATCGATGACTGTGGAAATTAGTAAAACACCCTTTGTTTTTGCTCCAATGCGGGAATTACGGGCACTTATTTGGCCGCAGCCTGGAGGGGGCAAACTGAATTGGAGCTCTCTTCTTCATGGTATGCGCTTTTCCTGAGGGTTATGCAAATCTTCCCTTCTCATCAATATTTTGCCTTCGCCTATTATTTCAATTAATAGGCTAGAGCATGAAAATATTAGCTCTTCAAAGAAAACCAAAGAGCAAGTCAATATAAAAGAGCAAATTTAAATTATTCGTCTATATTGGGGAATAACAAGCCACAGAGAATGTTGATTAAATTCTTCCCCTTTATTAATATTATAAACGGAATTATTAGCACTCGTTAGTAAAGAGTGCTGCTAAAAGCAGTTGAAATCATTTTAACCAGCAAAAGGAGGTATAGCCATGAACTTAAAACCTTTAGGTGATCGAGTAGTGGTGAAAGTGTTAGAAGCAGAAGAAAAGACTTCCAGCGGGATTGTCCTACCCGATCAGGCAAAAGAAAAACCTCAGCAGGGAGAAGTAAAGGAAGTAGGTAGTGGAAAGGTACTGGATAACGGGGCTAAAAAGGAAATGGAAGTAAAGGTGGGGGATAGAATAATCTTCTCTAAGTTTGCGGGCACAGAAGTAACCGTGGAGGGAGAAGATTATTTGATTATGCGAGAAGATGATATTTTGGCTATTTTAAGCTAAGCAATAAATCAAGTACTAAGGAGGGTGTAAACAATGGCAAAACAATTGCTATTTCATGAAGAAGCAAGGAGGGCTTTGGAAAGAGGCGTAAATTCTTTAGCTGATACTGTTAAAGTAACCCTTGGTCCCAAAGGAAGGAATGTGGTCCTGGACAAAAAGTTTGGTTCACCTCAGATCACTAATGACGGGGTAACTATTGCCAGGGAAATTGAACTGGAAGATCCCTATGAAAATATGGGAGCCCAACTGGTTAAAGAAGTAGCCACCAAAACTAATGATGTGGCTGGAGACGGGACTACATCGGCTTGTTTGTTGGCGCAAGCAATTATCAGGGAAGGTATTAAAAACGTAGCTGCTGGAGCTAACCCCATGATCATGCGAAGAGGCATTGAAAAATCGGTGGAAACCTTAACTAAAGAACTGGAAAACATGAGTAAGCCGGTAGAAACCAGGGATGCCATATCCCAGGTGGCTTCCATTTCTGCTGATGAAGAAGCCATTGGTGAATTGATTGCCGATGCCATGGAAAAAGTGGGCAAAGATGGAGTTATTACGGTGGAGGAATCTAAAGGGTTTACTACCGATCTCAAAGTAGTGGAAGGAATGCAGTTTGACCGAGGGTATATTTCTCCCTATATGGTAACTGATACAGAAAAAATGGAAGCAGTGTTAGAAGAGCCATACATTTTGATTACCGATCGGAAAGTTGGTAGTATCCAGGAAATACTCCCTCTGCTAGAAAAAGTAGTACAGCAAGGAAAAGAATTGCTTTTAATTGCCGAGGAGGTAGAAGGTGAAGCCCTGGCTACTCTGGTAGTAAATAAAATACGAGGCACCTTTACCTGCGTAGCGGTCAAAGCTCCTGGGTTTGGAGATAGGAGAAAAGCCATGCTTGAAGATGTTGCGGTGCTTACCGGTGGACAGGTAGCTTCGGAAGACGTGGGTATTGAGCTCAAAAACGTAGATATCGATATGCTGGGAAGAGCCCGTCAGGTGCGGATCACTAAAGATGAAACAGTGGTAGTTGATGGTTACGGTTCAACTGACCAGATACAAAAGAGAATTAACCAAATTAGAGCCCAGATAGAAGAAACCACTTCTGATTTTGACAAGGAAAAACTGCAGGAAAGATTAGCTAAATTGGCTGGTGGAGTAGCGGTGGTGGAAGTTGGTGCAGCTACGGAAACCGAAATGAAAGAGAGGAAGTTCCGCATAGAAGACGCCTTGTCTGCTACCCGGGCGGCTGTTGAAGAAGGCATAGTGCCGGGTGGCGGAGTAACTTACCTTAAAGCCTCTAAAGCCTTAGAAAAGCTGTATGAACAGCATGAAGGGGACGAGGCCACTGCTATAAAACTGGTGGCCAAGGCTATGACTGAGCCTCTGCGCTTGATTGCAGAGAATGCAGGGGCAGAAGGTTCGGTAATAGTAGAAAAGGTCAAGAACGAAGAATTTGGCAAGGGCTACAACGCCATGAGCAACCAAATAGAAGACATGATGGAAGCCGGGGTAATAGATCCTACCAAGGTGTGCCGTTCAGCAATCCAGAATGCCGCCAGTATTTCGGGATTATTCCTAACCACCGAGGGAGTAGTGGCCGAGAAGCCTGATGAAGACGGAGATCAGCAAGGAGGCATGCCTCCCGGAGGAGGCATGGGAGGTATGGGCGGCATGATGTAAGTAAAATGCTGCTGAATACAATAATAACAGGAGGATCGGAGGATCCTCCTGTTATTTTTAATTGCTCCAACAGTGGAATAGAAAATTTAATGCAAATTTTAATTGACTGTTCCGGGTAAAAATATTAAGGTTTATTTATAGGCGATTGACATTTGCAGGTGGGGGGGTAATTATTATTTCTAAAGTTCTGGTTTTAGATTTAGGGGGTAATTTAACTCAATATCTGGCCAGAGAAATTAGGAAAAAAGGTGTATACAGTGAAGTGATACCCGCGGCCACCTCTTTTGAAAAAATAGAAAAAGAACAACCTGGAGCCCTGGTTATAAGCGGAGGACCAGAAAAGGTATCTGAGCAAGTGTGTAATCTTTTGGATAGAGAGATTTTTAATCTTTCTATTCCAGTTTTAGCCTTGGGCTATGGCGTAATCCCCTTGATTGAATTTTATGGAGGACTTATTAACCTGGAAGAAATTGAACCAGATATTTCTAAAGCACCAATGCAAACATCTCTGGAAGTGTATCCGTTCAAGGAGGATCCTCTGAACAAAGTAATAAGCTCCAGCGTAAACTCCCTTTGGAAAGCCCCCCTTCAGATATCTATATTTCCCGAAAAATTAAAAGGCAACTCCCAAACGGCTGAAGGGCAAATAGCTTCCCTACAGAATGCCGACGGGAAGCAGCTAGGCTACCTTTATTACCCTTCCCTAAAGGCAATGGAGTGCCTTTTGGAATATTTCCTGTTTGATTTAGCCAAATTGAACAAAAATTGGTCTCCTACCCAGATGATTGAAAATACAATAAATAGTATCCAAAAGAAAGTGGGGGAACACGAAAAGGCAGTTTGTGGTTTGAGCGGTGGTGTTGATTCTGCTGTTGCTGCCTTGTTGACTCAGCAAGCAATAGGCAACCGCTTGGTAGGAATATTTGTTGATCACGGCCTGCTTCGTCGGGGTGAAAAAGAACAGGTAATTGAAACTTTTAAAAATGATTTCCAAATTAACTTGATTCAAGTAGATGCTGCCGAAGAATTCCTGGAATTACTCTCGGATATAGAGGACCCGGAAGAAAAAAGGAAAATTATCGGCAATCATTTTATAAAGGTGTTTGAACGGGAAGCACATAAGCTGGAAAACGTAAAATATTTGGTGCAGGGCACCATCTATCCCGATGTAGTAGAGAGCATGAATCCAGACGGTCATACTTTAAAAACCCACCACAACGTGGGGGGGATTCCGGAAAAAATGAATCTAACTTTAATTGAGCCGGTAAGGGGATTATTCAAAGATGAAGTAAGAAAAGGAGGGGAAGCATTAGGTCTTCCTGAAGAACTGGTTGGGAGGCATCCCTTTCCAGGCCCTGGTTTGGCAGTAAGGGTATTAGGTAAGGTGACTAGAGAAAAACTGGAAAGTGTTCGCTCGGCCAATGCTATAGTAGAGGAAGAAGTGAAAAAGGAAGGTTTATACCGAGAT
>CAZXDQ010000211.1:0-4085 GCA_964639405.1 uncultured Syntrophomonadaceae bacterium
TCCGTGCCTGGTTTTACCTGGAGAAAGTGATCCGTTTTTATAGAAAGGTGGTTATCCTTAGTCCCTATAACAATCAGATCTGCTCCTTGGTTAAGGGCTTCTTGAATGCGATAAGCAGCCACCCGATGGGTATCAGTTATATCTCCACCCATAACCAGCAAGGCATCAGCAGAAGGAATCTCTTCTAAATTATTAGTCATGGCTCCACCACCAAAGGCATCTTCCAATCCAGCCATGGCACCGTAGTGCTGAAGGCGGGCATGATGATCCACGTTGTTAGTGCCCAAGGAACGCATCAGCTTTTGGAAAAGATAATTCTCTTCATTGGTAGCTTTGGCTGAACCCAAACCGGCCAGTGCTTGTGCGCCAAATTTATCGGGAACTTCCGACAAACGCTCTACTACCAGTTCCAAGGCTTCTTCCCAGCTGGTTTCCACAAAGACTCCTTCTTTTTTAATCATAGGTTGGGTAAGCCGCTTAGGACTGTGCAAGTAATCCCACTCGAACTTACCTCTCATACAAAGGTGTCCCCGGTTAACAGGACTCTCCCCTACCGCACTGGCATCCACTACCTGGTCATCCTTAACATGCAGGTAAAGGCTGCATCCTATACCGCAGTAACTGCAAATCACTTCACAATCTTCCAATTCCCAAGGCCTTCCTCGGCCAATAGAGTGTTTAGGAAGCAGGGCTCCCACGGGGCAAGAATCCACGCACATACCGCAAAACGTACAGGGAGAATCCTCCAGAGGATCATTAAAAGCTGGCCCTATGTTGGATTGAAAACCTCGCTCCATAAAATCTATAGCGCAAACTCCGTTAATTTCTTCGCACTTGCGGACGCACTTGCCGCAGAGAAGGCACTTATTCATGTCCCTAACCATGTAGGGATTAGTATCGTCAGGGGTTAACTCCTTAGTTTCTCCTTCCATTTCAGCACTTTCCACTCCGTAATAGTAGCAGAGATCCTGCAGAGTGCAATTTCCTGTCTTTTGACAAGTCATGCACTCCAGGGGGTGGTTAGCCAAAATCATCCGCAGTATATTTTTTCGGGCAGCAACTACCCTCTCGGTTTCCGTATGCACTACCATATCATTACCAACCGGGGCACTGCAGGAGGCTACCAGAGCGCGAGCTTTTTCTACTTCCACCACGCATATCCGGCAAGCCCCTACTTTAGTTAGCTCCGGATCGTAGCAAAAGGTAGGTATATATGCACCGGCCTGCTGTGCCGCTTGGTAAATGGTACTACCTGCAGGAACTTTTACTTCACGGCCATCAATAGTAATACTAACCTCTGACATCGGCTTCCCTCCCTACCTTGGTGATTTTTATTGAATCCTGGCGGCATCTTCCTACACAGCTGCCGCACTTGGTGCACAATTCCTGATCAATATAATGGGGTTCTTTTTTCTCCCCACTGATAGCATCTACAGCACACACTCTGGTGCAAGCCCGGCACCCGTTGCAGGATTCTGGATCGATAACGTACTGGAAGAGGTCTTTGCAGATACCACTGCGGCAGAAACCTTCCAAAATATGTTCTTCGTATTCGTGCCTAAAATAGCGCATAGTAGTCAGTACCGGATTGGGACAGGTCTGGCCTAACCCGCAGAGAGCACTGTCTTTAATCGTAGCCGCTAAATCTTCCAAATCCTCCAAATCCTTCTCTTTTCCTTTCCCTTCGGTTATCCTTTCTAAAATTTCCAGCATTCTTTTGGTCCCTTCCCGACAGGGAGTACACTTGCCGCAGGATTCGTTTTGGGTAAAAGAAAGGAAATAGCGGGCCAAGTCCACCATACAAGTAAATTCATCAGTAACAATCATTCCGCCAGATCCCATAATGGCGCCTGCCTGGGTCAATGAGTCGTAATCTACAGGCAAGTCTAATTTGTCCGCAGGCAAGCATCCACCGGAGGGGCCTCCAATCTGCACTGCTTTAAACTCTCGATCCTTTTGGATCCCCCCTCCAACATCATAAACAATTTCCTGGATAGTAATACCCATGGGAA
This sequence comes from uncultured Syntrophomonadaceae bacterium, assembly GCA_964639405.1. GTDB lineage: Bacteria > Bacillota > Dethiobacteria > DTU022 > PWGO01 > CAZXDQ01. The sequence continues at coordinate 2,013 of CAZXDQ010000211.1, forward strand.
CTTCCACCAGTCCGGTATTGTTAACCTTTCCAGCCAGAGCAAAAACTTTGGTTCCTTTGCTGTTTTCAGTGCCCACTTTACCGTACTCTTCCGCTCCCAATCGTAAGACCAAGGGCACGTTGGCAAATGTTTCTACGTTGTTAATACAGGTGGGAAGATCCCATAAGCCTTTCTGAGCTGGAAACGGCGGTCTGGGACGGGGCACTCCCCGCTTACCTTCTATGGAAGCTAACAAGGCTGTCTCTTCTCCACAAACAAAGGCTCCGGCGCCTTCCTTGATGTGAAGTTTAAAATTAAAGCCGGACCCCAAAATATTTTCTCCTAACAGTCCGTACTCTTCCGCCTGTTCTATAGCCATCTGCAAGCGCTTTATAGCCAGGGGGTACTCTGCCCGGCAGTAAACATAACCTTCATCACTACCGATAGCCTGGCCGGCAATAAGCATGCCCTCTATAATTGCGTGGGGGTCTCCTTCCAATATGCTCCGGTCCATAAAAGCTCCGGGGTCACCTTCGTCAGCATTGCAGACGATATACTTTTTCTCACCGGGAGCCTGCAAAGTAAAATGCCATTTTAATCCCGCAGGAAAACCGGCTCCACCACGCCCCCTCAGACCTGCATCTCTAACCTCCTGGACAATCTCTTCGGGTTGCATATCCAGGGAGCGACTTAAAGCCCGATACCCCCCGCGCATAATGTACTCGTCAATATTTTCGGGGTTAATTTTTCCGCTGTTTCTTAACACGTTAAATACCTGTTTGCTATAAAACGGAATCTCATCATAAAAACGAGCTACTTCTTTGCTCTTGGGGTCCTTAAATAGTTTCTTTTCTACTATTTCGCCATTGACAAAGTGCTGTTCCACTATTTCCGAAATATCTTCGGCATTAAGGCGGCAATAAAATACCTCGTCGGGATAAACCACAATAATAGGTCCCACTTCGCAAAAACCGGGACACCCCGACATTACAATTCGGTACTTATCTCTTATGCCTCGATCTTCCAGCTCTTTTTCCAGGACTTCTGTTACGTTTGTTGAGCCTGAAGCAAGGCAACCGGTAGCGCCGCAAACTAACAAGTGTTTTTCAAACAAAACCTTCTCCCTCCCCTACCTGTTAATTAGTGAATGACAAATTTTGAATCTACGGCCACCCGATCCATGATAGCTTTTCTTTTCTCTTTACACTCCTCGCTCTCATGGCACAAGGGTCCCCTTACACAGCACTCCACAAACTGGCTGCACGGATTATCACCAGAGTGGGTACACTGGTTGCAGCAAGGATCCACAAACCTTTCCACATTCTCACCTCCGCAGTTCAATTGTCTTGCCCCTTCCTGGGTAATCTTTAATGAAATTACTGCTAAGCTCCACCTTGTTTACTCGTATAAGTCCAGGACCTCTTTAACCTTATCGGGGGTAAGACGCCCGTGGGGATTGTCATTAATCATCATTACCGGAGCTAAAGCACAAGCTCCAATGCAGGCAACTTCTTCCAGGGTAAAGCGATAATCTTCAGTGGTCTCTCCGGTGTCAATGCCCAGATTTTCAGTAATTTTTTCTGAGATCTGGCTAGCTCCCTGAATATGACAAGCAGTACCTTTGCACACCCTGATAATATTCCTTCCTCGTGGAGCAAGGTGAAACTGGGCATAAAAAGTGGCCACTCCGTACATTTTACTAATGGGAATCTTGAGCATACGAGCTGCCTTTTCCATAGCCGGACGGGGCAGGTATCCGTACTCTTCCTGCAATTGCTGCAAAATTGGAATCATAACCCCTGATTTCTCCAAAAAAGGAGCCACAATCTCATCAACTTTTTCCAAATCCACATCCGGTAAAGAGGTTGCTTCTTCACCCATAAAAACTAAAACCTCCTTTTCTGTCTGTATATTCACACTCTTTGTTAAAATAGTAACAAGCCGGTACCTTGAGATACCTATATAAATATTCTCTTTAATATATTCATAATCCTTCTAACCAAAACCACCTCTTTAGGAAAAAAAGCTAACACCAGATATTCCGAAAAAATCCTCTATTTATTCTATTCTTTTTATTTTTAACTCAAGGTACGA
>CAZXDQ010000212.1:0-4085 GCA_964639405.1 uncultured Syntrophomonadaceae bacterium
TTTAATCATTGTAGGAATCTCCCCAAGGGTGATGACATATAGCCTCTAACAGATCTACCGAGTATTCCAAATCTTTTTTATCCACCATTTCAGAGGGGGTATGTACATACCTACAAGGAATGGAAAGAACTCCGGAAGGTACCCCTTCTCGGGTTAAATGAATAGCTCCGGCATCGGTACCTCCCCTTTCAAGAACTTCTAACTGATAGGGAATTTCACGCTCTTCTGCTAACTTAATCATGTCATTTCTAAGTTGTGGGTGGGTGATAATGGAGCTGTCTTTAATTTTTATGGCTGGACCTTTGCCTAAAGATACATCCATAGTTGGGGCTTTAGGAGTATCTCCTACCCTGGTAACATCAACAGCTATTCCGTACGACGGCTGTAAGTGATAGGCTGCCGTTCTTGCCCCTCGCAGTCCAAGTTCTTCTTGCACAGTAAAAACTGCTGCAATATTTTGAGGAGCACTTTGGGGAAGTCGACGAAGGGTTTCTAAAATAACGGCGCAACCAGCTCGATCATCTAAGGATTTTCCCAGATAACGATATTGAGATTTTTTTAAAGGCTGATCATAAACAGCTGAATCACCTATCCTTACCAGTTCTTTGGCTTCTTCCCTGCTGCTGACCCCCAAGTCCATGAAGAGCTTAGTCCAGGTTAATTCTTGGATTTTGTCTATTTTTTCGTGATTAACTGTGGCTCTTGTTCCATTAGCAAAGATAAACCTCTGACCTACCAAGTGGTAAGGGTTTATTCCACCAACCCCAGCAAAACGCAGAAAACCCTCTTCATCTATATGGGTGACCATGAGTCCCAACTCATCCATGTGAGCGGCCAGCATTAAGTTAGGCGGCGAACCTTTCTTTAATGCTATAAGGTTACCCAAAGTATCTGTGTAGAACTCATCCACATACCCCGTCAAGTAATGTTTGATTACTTCTTGAATTCCACCTTCATCTCCTGCAGGTCCAAATGCTGCAGTTAATTCCTTAAGTATTGATTCCACTAACAGCCCCCCTGCTTATAAATAGATTTTATCAATAGTTTATATAAGGATTCTTTTCAAGGGATTTAATAAATTCAATTAGTAGTTGCTTAGTGGTAGTTAGATCTCTTTCATACAGAATAGAAAATGGTGAGTGGATATATCGGCAAGGTAAAGAAACTACTGCCGCTTTGGCGCCTTCTTTTGCTAAAGAAAAGGGGCCAGCATCGGTCCCTCCCCCAGTAAAATTTCTAAACTGAAAGGGTAGTTGGTTAGTTTGAGCAGTAGAAATTAACAGCTCAAGCAAATCTTTATCCACCACTAGTGAAGCGTCTTTTAAACTGAAAACCGTTCCTTTACCCAAGGAAGATACATACTGATGTTCTTCCATTTCAGGAACATCAGAAGCGGTAGTAGTTTCTAAAGACAAGGCTACTTCTGGATTAACAGAGTAACCAGCTACTTGAGCTCCTCTTAATCCCACTTCCTCTTGCACTGTAAAAGCACCATAAAATGGAGGAAGTTCTTGACATTTAAGAAGCTCCAGAAGAAGCAGACAACCAGCCCGATCATCAAAGGCTTTGCCTCCATAAACACCTTCTCCCAACTTAGTAAAAGGAGTGTCGAAAGTTATATAATCCCCTAGTTTGACGTACTTTTCCGCATCACTTTTTCTTTTAACTCCAATATCTATAAAAAGTTGTTCTACTTCATAATTTTTCTTTTTTTCTTCTGGCTTTTGAAGATGCACCGCTTTGCTTCCAATGACGCCTGGAATTTGTTGGTGGCCGATAGATACTGCCTTGGATACCAGCACTCGGTCATCTATTCCTCCAACTTTTTTGAAACGCAGATTGCCGTTCTCTTCTATAGCGGTCACCATCAGCCCCACTTCGTCCATATGAGCTGATAATAAAATACGAGGCAGCCCCTGATTATTTCTTCCTTCTTTAGAAACTAGCAAATTTCCCAAAGTGTCAGTGCGATAATTAAGATTACTTTGCTCTAGTTCCCTTTTAATTATTCTACGCACTTCCTCTTCATTGCCGGATACTCCTGGAGCCTGGGACAGTTCTTTCAATAACAATGGAGCTCATCTCCTAAATGATAATCTACGTTAACGGCTAATTGGGCCAATAGTTTTCCTGCAGTTTTTATATCTTGCATATGTATTACTTCTACTGAAGTGTGCATATAACGAAGGGGAATTGAAATTAAACCACAGGGCACTCCTTCTTTAACCAGTTGCATTTTTCCCGCATCAGTGGGGGTGGGTCCGGGGGCAACTTCCCATTTAAATGGAAAATAATTATTGGTTGCAGTCTTTTTAAGTTTTTCTGTAACTACCGGGTGAAAATTTGGTCCCCAACCAAGTGCCGGTCCTTTTCCCAGCTCAAAAGTATCTCCTGTTGGCGCACCAGGTGTATCACCGTGGCAAACGTCCACTGCTATTCCCATTTCCGGGGAAAGGGAGTAAGTTGAAACCAGTGCGCCTCGAGCACCAATTTCCTCTTGCACTGTAGCGATAAAATATACATCCGGGGTATGCCTTAATTTAGTAAGTTCCCAGGCACATTCCATCAGGGCAGCAATTCCTGCCCGATTGTCCAATGCTTTTCCAGCAATAATTTTATCATCGGCAAGTTTTCTCAGTTTACTTTTTAATGAAACAAAATTGCCTGGAGAGATATTATTTTTGATTTCCTTTTCCGAGTGGGCGGTGTCAATAAACAATTCTTCAATTTTTATTTCCTTTTTTCTTTCTTCTTCAGTAATAATATGGGGTGGTTTGGGCCCTATTATCCCTGTTAAAGGCTGTTTGCCGTGTATTTCTACTTGCTGGCCATAAAGGGTTCGGGGATCGAAACCACCTAAAGTCGTAAACCGCAAAAAGCCCCCTTTTTCTATTTTAGTTACCATAAGACCTATTTCATCCAGGTGAGCCGTAAAAGCTAGCTTGGGTTTACGAGGGGATCTTCCCGAACCTTTTTTGTGGGCAATAACATTACCCATGCTGTCTTTAGTTAGTTGATGCACATAGGGGGCAAAGTATTTTTCTACTATTGCCGTAGCGTTTTTAAGTTCATCTCCGGTTACTCCTGGTGTTTGGGTGAGTTCCTGCAAACAGGAAAATAGCTCCAAAGAAGTGCCTCCCGCCTTTAGATTATAATATTTAGTAAGTGACTTGGCTCATTAAAACATCCGGTTGATTTCTTTTTCCATTTCCATGGTCAAACGGTAAACTTTTTCTGTTTGTTCCTCGGTTAAAGTACCGGTCCCACAGCTAGGAGTCAGCAGCAGTTGTTGTTTCAATTTATCTTGATCTACTCCTCGGGTTGCCAATGATTCTATTTTTTCTTCTAAAGATTCCATTAAAGAAGCAGCAGATTCCTCTTCAACTGCTGGAGAAGTAGGTACTAATCCCCAAGCTAAAACTCCACCTTTTTGCAGGAAAACATTTAGCATTTCCGGGTATACCATCATTGAAGTAAAATATTCATATGCGTCAAAATCTATAACATCAAGTTCTATCCCTAAAGGAATGGACCAATCTACACCTGCGCAGGCATGAATTCCTGCATAACCTTTTACCTTTTTTACGGAGTCGCCAATTTCCCTTAAACTTTCCTGAATAGCATCTTTCCTTAACCCCACATAACCAGAAGTTCCGAAAGAATAAATTCCTGGATCATCGGCGAAGATTAGAACAGGAAAATCTAATTGTTCCAGTTTTTTCACCTGCCAACAAGCGTTTAATGCCAGGGTTTTTACCGTGATATCCCGAAGTTGTTCGGAATAAAATGATGGATTACCTTTGCTGTCAGTAATGCCAAGTCCTAAGGATACGGGACCGCTCACCTGGCCTTTGACCATTATAGTTTCCCCAGCCACTGGAGGATTACGCAAAAACTCATAAAAACCCTCTGCAGCTTCTATAGGAAAAGCAAAGGCGTCGTATTGGTTTGCTTTTTCTTGAACTTGGAGAACTTTTTCGTAATACTCTACCAGCCTATCATCCCAGTCCTGCAAGTGGTCACAAAAATATACCTTTCCTTTTTCTTGCGCAATTAGACCAGCTTCCAACATGGGGTTTAGATAC
>CAZXDQ010000213.1:0-4076 GCA_964639405.1 uncultured Syntrophomonadaceae bacterium
ACTACGTCCACGGCAAATGGCAGCGGCAGCTGAGCCAGGGCACCGATATGCTGGAAGGGAAAGTTTAACGCCAGGGATGTTCCGCTAACCATCCTTTCCCTGGAAAGCTTCTGCCACCCTTTCTCTGGTAGCTGCTGCCCCTCGGTGGCTGTAAAAGAATGCTGTAAAAGATTGCTAGAGTGCTGTAGAAGGAAAAATAGAAGGAAGATTAGAAGGAAGAAAATAATTGTTGAGAGCCCCCTTTATGCTTCTTTATGCTTAAAGGGGGTTTCTTTGGTTATTCTTTACAATTTTCTGGATATTTATTCCGCAGAGCCAAGGTAAGGTAAGGTGGATTTCGGGAGTGCTCTATTTTTTATAAAGTGAAATTATTTTAAAAATTTTTTAGAGCTGTGAAAGGATTCCCATTCTTTTTGTTGAAGTCTAATAATCCAAACTACTTTAATAACTTCTTAGTTCACCAGCTAAACAAATCTATGATTTTGCCCGGATGTAGCTTAACCACAGCAAAAAATTGGCTGGCGATCTTCCACTCATGGTTGCCTGCCTGAAACATCAGCTTTAATTTTTGAGAAGCATTACCAGTTCCGCTGCACCCAGAAAAGGAAAACTATAATTAGGCATTACCGGTTTTAGAACCGATTATGTAAGCCCTGGAAGGAAATTTTATCTATGGCGAATATTAAAGAAATTACCTCCGCCCAACAGCAAAAACTAAAGATTTACACCTTGGGCACCTTTAGCGTAAATCATGGCGAGGAAGAAATAACGGAGAAAACTAAGGGGTCCAGCAAGCTGTGGGAGTTGTTCAAATACCTTCTCACTCACCGGGGTAGACTGTTATCTCCCGAGCAGGTGCTGGATACTTTATGGCCCGACCTGGAATACGCTGAACCCAAAGCAGCTTTTCGCTATCAAGTGCATCGGATAAAAAAGACCCTGGCTCAGGATGCTACAACCCTGGATGCCCTGCGGATTGTATCTTCTGGTGGTTTGTACTCATTGGAGTTAAAAGAGGACTGCTGGGTGGATGCCCTGGAATTTGAAGAACTTTCCCGCAAAGCCACCGCCTGCTCCGATCAAGATCCAGAATCAGCCATCGAATTGCATTATCAAGCTCTCTCAATTTATAAAGGGGATTACCTTCCCGGAGCTGAAATAGTATGGGTCCTTCCGGTCAGGAACTATTACCGCCACCTTTACCTGCGAAACACCCTGGAACTGACCGAGTTGTTGAAAAGCTCCCAGCGCTATTCGGAGATCATAGAGCTCTGCCGAAAATCCTTCCTGCTGGAACCCTTTGAAGAGAAACTGCACCTCCGGTACCTGGAAGCGCTGATGGAGGAAGGCAAGATGGGGCAGGCCCGCACCCACTATGAATACATAACCAGCCTGATGTACCAAGAACTGGGCATTAAGCCCTCCCCCGAGATGCAGAAATGCTATCAGGTTATCAAGAGCAATATTTCTACCCCCGGCACCGTCAACATCCAGGAATTGTTAAAGAGGGACGAAAAGGGCAGAGGCGCTTTGCTGTGCGAACCCGAAGTTTTCCGCTTTCTCTTCAATCGGGAGATGTACCGGGCAGAAAGGGAAGACGCTTCCCTTCATTTCTGCCTGATGACCCTTACTGCCCCCGACTTTTCTTTTCCTCCCCCGGAGCTACTTTCTTCGGCTAGGCGAGCTTTACAACACATATTGCTGAGCCGGCTGCGTAAAAGCGACGTCATCTGCCGGTGGAACGAAGCCCAATTTGCCCTCCTGCTTCCCGGATTAAACTATGAGCAGGCGCAAATGGTGCTGCAGCGGGTGAGAAAGGAATTTTTAAATAACTTTTCGGAAAAGGCAATTATCCTCCGCTGCAACGCCCATTCCCTCTTCCCCTGGGAATAGGCTGCAGGGATTCCTCTCCAGGATTTATTCCGCCAACTTCTAAGACTTAAAGGCTTTGAGGTTTCGAAGTATACATTTGCGGTGGTGGGCCGGATACCCCCAACCTCTACTGGATAACCCCAACCTCCAAGTTGTTTATGAATAACTTCCAGCAAAGAAGCCCTATTTAAGCGAAGAGGGCTTTTTCAACGTGTATGAGGTTTGACGCTTACTTAACTTTTCTCTTTTCTGATACTACGAATATTTAGCCGGGATTTTGCTAGTCCCTGGCTGCATAAATGGTGCGGGCGCAAAGCCCGCTTTTTTGTGGGCTTCTGTTTGATCCCCCTTACTAATATGTTCCATCATGTTCCATTAATGGAAAGATATCCAGAAGTTACAACGCGGACAAAACGCCTGTAAAACAAAAATCTTACCGGGAGAAAACGGGTATAAAACTCCAATAAAACGGATCCATTACTCCTTCCTGCTAAACTGTAATCAAGTCGAACAGCAAAAAAGGAGAACCGGCTCGTGGGCTGCAAAACAAAATCTTTGGGGAGAAGAAATGAGTTGAAAGAATTCCATCTCCGCGTTTTCTCTCGCAGCAATTGTTCTATCCAGGGAGAGATTGAGCATGCCCATTCCGAGCAGGTCAGGTATTTTCGCAGCGAACTGGAGTTGGCGTTTTTAATTGAAGAAAAGCTGGAACATATTGGCGCTCCCAGGTCGGCCACGGAGATGAGGTTCTGGCAGCGGCAGTATTCCACGCCGAAGGAGGTAAAAGACATGGCAGTTCCCCCGGTTGAAACCGGCAAATACTCAAACCTTGGAAGTTCGGATTTTCTGGTGAAAGTGCTATTCCGGCAAAACGCCAGCTGGCAGGGAGAAGTTCACTGGCTGGAAGCGGACAAGAAACAGCGCTTCCGCAGCCTCCTGGAGCTGATGGAGCTGCTGCAGGAAGCCATGGATGAAATGGGCAAACCCCAGCAGGATTACCGGTTCAACACCTGGGAAGAGGAGCTCTTCCAGACCCGTGTAAAATGAGCCCTCGAGGGACAATGGGATCTTGGGAGATACGTTTTCTGGAACAACAGCGCTTCCCTGTTACCGTTCACTACCCCAAATGAAAAGTGGGTGACCATATGAACAAGAGCCAAGGACCATCAGTTTCCCGGGAACATTATGCGCCCGGGGAGAAAGCTCTCAAAAAAGTAAAAAGGTGTTTCCGCATGCTTGTTAACCTCAGAAGGTTGATGGTTCCAATCGCGGTGCTGACCTTTTTGTTTGTCCTTAATATTCCCGTAGTTTACGCCTATTTCAGCGACACCGCTTCTTCGGCTTGCATGACTTTTAATATTTACGAGCCAGTGGAAAAATATAACTTAGTCCTTGAGGTCTATCCTGAAGGCAGCGGTGAGGTTGAAGGAAGCGGCAAATATCAAGCAGGTGCAGAGGCAACGATAAGCGCTGAATCTATGGAGGGCTATTGGTTCTTAAATTGGACTGAAGGCGATGAAATTATCAGTACCGAGGAAGAATATATTTATACCATGCCGGCGAGGGATGTAACGCTTACTGCCAACTTTATTACTGATATATCACCGGAAGAATCGGATATTAATCGTAGACCGGGGCAGAACACGATCCAGTTAAAATTAATGGACCAGCGTGGCATCCATATACCCGGAGAACAACTGAATATAGATAAGGGCGAAGAAGTAGATGAACGTTACCCCTATATCTACTGGGAATTATTTTTAGGAGACGATGAGGAGCAGGTGGATATAGATAATATTATAGTGGGCGAAGAAGTATCCGGTAAATGGGATATTGATATAGTGGTTCTCAAAGATGATTATGACATTAAAGGGGATACTCCTATTCTCCTTAAATACTACGGTTTTGATGAAGATAATCCCTTGAAGGCTTCTTGGTGAAGTTAGTTACTGAATTAGCAATGCGGCTATAAGTGAAACTATTTGGAGAAAGCTACCGGTACAGAGGATCGGGGCAACCCTACTTGATAAAGATGGAGTTAGGATTCCTGGAGACGCCCTGGAGCTAGAAGAAGAAAACGGTGAGAGGCCAGTTTGGGCGGTATATCAAAATGGAGAAGATAAAAAGCGAACCATAACTGAGATAAACTACGGCACTCCGGGAGATGGCTGGGTTATAGAAATATTTGTGGATACCTTGAGAGC
>CAZXDQ010000214.1:0-4070 GCA_964639405.1 uncultured Syntrophomonadaceae bacterium
TGGTTAAAGACACCCAAGAAGCTGCTGCCTCAAAGATGGAAGTTTACCAAAAGGAAGAAAAGAAATAAGGTAATTTGTTTTTGACTGGAAAGTTAAGTAAACCCCCTCCAACAAGGGGGTTTACTTAATTGATTTTGCCTAAGGGGTTTTGCTTAATTTTGAATGATTTTTTCTCATTTTTCAGCTTCCTCAGGTTAGAGGTGAAAAAGGACTTTGAAACAATCCATGGTAGAAGAAGGAGAAAAGATAAGCCTTTCTATCTCCGATCTCAATCATAGAGGTGAAGGGGTGGGAAAGTGTAACCACTTTACCGTTTTTGTTCCCAAGGCAGTACCAGGAGATGAAATTTTGGTTGAAATTACTGCCTTGCATCAAAATTTTGCCCGAGCTAACCCTTTGCAATGGATCACTCTTTCCTCCCAAAGAACAACTCCTGCCTGTGCCCTGCACCATAGCTGCGGTGGATGCCAGCTTCAACACCTTAATTACCCGAGCCAACTTCTTTGGAAACAAAAAAGATTACAGAATACCTTGAAAAAAATAGGAAATATAGACATCCCTGTATACCCCCTGTTAGGAATGAACTATCCCTACCGTTACCGCAACCAAGCCCGCATTCATTTGAACTATAAAGGGGGCAACGTTAATGCCGGTTTTTATCAAGAGAATACCCACCAAATAGTCAACCTGGAGGATTGCTTAATACAACATCAAAACAATATCGCAGTAATGATAAGCCTTCGTCAAACTTTGCAAGAACTTATAGACAAGGCTGAATTAAAGAAAAGGCATTATCAGTACCTGCCTACCTCAGCCACCATAAGAACGTCTTTTTCCTCTTCCCGTACTGTTTTAAGCTTAGAAATTCCTCATCATCAAACTGCTAGGGATATAGCTTCTACTATCGCTTATCAAATTAAGAACAGAACCGAACTTTTAGCTGGAATTGTTACCTGTGAAAAAAAAGGCCGTAGTGGAATCTACCAGACTGTATGGGGAGAGAGTGAACTTAAAGAAATTCTGGATGAATTAACTTTTTTATTTTCCCCTTCTTCCTTTTTCCAAGTTAACCCTCTGCAGGCAGGGCAAATGTACAAAAAGGCTGCTGAATGCGCAATTAGAGCAAATACAGCCTTTGATATTTACTGTGGGGTGGGAACACTTTCCCTGTTTTTGTCAGATAAATATTTAAAAGTAATAGGGGTGGAAAGCAACCCCCAGGCCGTTGAAAGCGCTGTTAAAAATGCTCAACATAATAACAAACCTAATGTTCACTTCCTAAATGCCAAAGCAGAAAAAGTCTTTTCCTCTTTAATAAAAGAAAAAACCACCAAAAGCATGGTGGTGGACCCTCCCAGAAAAGGTTGTAGTAAAGGATTACTGAAAACTATCACTGAAGCGAAACCTGAGGGGCTAGTGTATATTTCCTGTGAACCTTCTACTCTAGCTCGGGATCTTAAATACCTAAACCATATGGGCTATTCTCCTCAAGTAGTATATCCAATAGACATGTTCCCCCATACCACCCACGTGGAGAGTGTAGTACCTATAGTCCCCTCTTAGTGATATGGTTTCCAGAAACCAACTTCTTACCATCACCTCTGCCCAAATTCTTTTTCTTTTATCCCATTAAGAAAGGCATTGTTGGTCGTTCCTTGAAACTCGGGGAGCAGTTGCTGCAAACGGGAAACAATCTCCCTAGAAGAAGCATTCCATTCAGGATTGCTAATCTCCTCAATAAAATCCTTAAGTTCCTTTTTCCTGGACAAGTGAGGAAACACCACATATATCCGATCGTGCCAGGTAGACTTCATTCCTTCTCCTTCGGTATACAATTCTTCGTGTAGTTTTTCTCCAGGACGAACACCAGTATACTCTATTTCCACATCGTTCCCTGGTTCTAAGCCAGCAAGTTTGATCATTTTCCTCGCCAATCCCAAAATATTTATTGGTTGCCCCATATCTAAAACGAAAATCTCCCCTTCTTTGGCAAAGGCTCCTGCTTGTATTACCAATTGTACCGCTTCAGGAATAGTCATAAAGTATCTAGTCATATCGGGGTGAGTTATGGTTACGGGCCCTCCCTTTTTTATCTGTTTTTTAAACAGAGGCACCACACTCCCCCTACTGTCTAAAACGTTGCCAAACCTCACTGCAGCAAATCTGGTTTCAGTACAGCTCGCCATGTTTTGTACCAGTATCTCAGAAATCCTTTTAGTAGCTCCCATGATACTTGAAGGATTGACTGCTTTATCACTGGAAATAAAAATAAAAGCCTCTGCCCTACAACGATGAGAAGCTTGAATAACATTCCAGCTTCCCAAAACATTGTTCTTCAAAGCTTCCGCAGGATTACGTTCCACCAAGGGAACATGCTTGTGGGCTGCTGCATGAAATACTACTTGTGGAGTAAGCCTGGCAAAAACCTCTTCCATACCTTTTTTATCTTTAATATCAGCAATTACTGGCTCCAATTCAATGTAAGGAATTTTATCGGAAAACCTCTGATAAACATCATACACACTATTCTCAGAATGGTCCAGCATTATTAACTTTTGAGGATCAAAACGCAGAACCTGTTTACAGAGTTCAGAGCCAATTGAACCCCCTGCTCCCAAAACTAAAACGACTTTATCCTTTAAATAACCGGCAATGGAATCCAAATTAACTTCCACCGGTTCTCGATTTAGCAAATCTTCTACCTTTACCTCTCTGACCTGGTTTATCGAAATTCGTCCATCAATAAGTTCATATATACCAGGTAGTATCTTTAACTGTACATCGCAACTGTAACATATGTCCACAATATCCCTGATAACTTTGCTGGATGCTGAAGGCATAGCAATAATAACCTCTTTAATGCCGTGTTTTTTTACTAAATAGGGGATGTCTTGGCGTCCTCCTAATACGGACACGCCGTACATCTTTTGATTTTTTTTCCCCGGGTCATCATCAACAAACCCTACCGGAAAAGATGCAGCGTTCCGCCTGTTGGCTATTCTGGTTTTCAATTCCTTGGCAATTATAGACCCTGCATCTCCTGCTCCTACAATTAGTACGGGCCTCATATTTGATCGTCGATACCATTGAAACCAGTTACTCCGGAAAAATTTCCAGGCCAACCTGGAAAAACCAACTAAAGCTATGCTCTTTAACCATCCTATTATTAACACACTGCGGGGCAACAAAAACTCTTCCTGCACCGGCAGAAAAGCAAGAAAGAACAGAAGAAGCATACCAACGGTTACCGCTCCTGCCAAAGCAAACAGGTCCTCCAAACCAGCATAACGCCACAAACGATGGTAGAGTCCAAAAACAAAAAAACATATAATCATTAAAAGAGTGTATGGAAATATTAACTCCTGGAAAGAAAGCAAAAACCTCCTAGGAATTTCACCGTCAAAACGTAGCCAAAGAGCCCCATATAAGGCAAAATTTATCAGAAGTATATCCACCACTAACAAAATAATTATTTTTTGTATTCTTTTCCAGTTTAACTTTCCATCTAGTATTTTTCTCACTTCCCACCTAAATGCTTTTGCATAGAATTAATTACTTTCTCTTGGTCCTTTTCGGTCATACTACTTCCTGAGGGCAAACATATTCCCTGTTCAAAAAGAACCTCCGATACACCTTTTTTCCCCTCCTGATATGCGTAAAATCGGGAACCTCTAAAAAGGGGTTGAAGATGCATAGGCTTCCATACCGGTCGGGCTTCAATATTATGTTGCTCCAAAGCAGCAAGCAACTCGTCTCTTCCATTTTTACTGAATTCTGGATTGATCGTCAATGCGGTTAACCAACGGGTAGATCTACCGTACTCCGCCTCTGGCATAAAAGATAAACCCGGATACCCCTCCAACTCATCTTTATACCTTTCGAATATCTTCCTCCTGGTGTTAACCCTTGCATCCAGATATTTAAATTGAGCTCTTCCTATGGCAGCCAAGACGTTGCTCAGTCTATAGTTATAACCTACTTCTCGGTGCTGATAATATCTTGCAGGTTCCCTGGCCTGGGTTGCCCAAAAACGGGCTTTATCTAAAGCCTCTATATTTTTGCTTAACAAC
>CAZXDQ010000215.1:0-4035 GCA_964639405.1 uncultured Syntrophomonadaceae bacterium
AACAAAGCCCTTCAACGAGCCGTTTTCAGAAGTGTGTGAAGTGGACCTGGATATACTGGAAAAGATTGACTTGGAAGAATATATCAGGTAATAGCATAAACCGGTCTTAAACATGAAAAATCACTATAGAAGTCACCTTAACAGAATACTGTTGCTGGCCTTTGGTTTTTCCATGATGGCAGTTGGTATAGTGCTTATCGTCGAGTCTCAACTGGGTGCCAATTCGTGGAATGTTTTTCACATAGGTCTGTATAATAGAACACCGCTGACGCTGGGTGCGGCAATTCAAGTTACCAGCCTCAGCCTGGTGGCATTCAATTGGACTTTTGGAGAAAAACCAGGGGTTGCAACATTTCTTGAGTTGATAGTAATAGGTGTTTTGGTAGATATTTTACAGTATTACAGCATTATTCCAGTGGCTAAATTTGTGTGGTTAAAATATGTTTTTGTGTTATCAGGAGTAACTTTATTGGGGTTTGGAATTGCACTTTATATTAAAGCGGATATGGGTAAGGGTGCCAGGGACGGGGTAATGTTCGTATTAACTCGTATCCTGCCCTGGCCCCTGGCCATTGTCCGGACAGTAATAGAAGTAGTAGTTCTTTTATTGGGTTATTTATTAAGTGGACCCGTAGGTATGGGAACTGTAATTGTTACCTTTGCCCTGGGATGGATAATACAGTATTCTTTAAGATTAATAACCCTGGTAGAAACATATTATGGTAAATTTACTTAGGAGTTTATTGAAGAGGGCAGGAGTTTAAGTAGAATTATTTGAGAAGTCTATTAATTTGAGTTATTATTAGTAAAGAATGGATGTAAAGGAGTTGTTGTGCATGGAAATTAAAAGAAGCAGCCCCATGTTTTATCCTGTAAATTACGCGGTTTCTCCTGAAAGTAAAGAGATCCAAAAACACAACTGGGGCGTGATAAATTTATTAAGTGAAAAATGCGTCAGCCCCATGTATTTAAGATTATCGGCTGCATTTATTTATCCAGAAATGCATCAACCGGAGCATGAGCATCCAGGTGAAGATGAACTACTTTATATTATTTCAGGCAAGGGTAACTATTATGTCTGCAATAACAAGTTTAAAGTGTCTGCCAAAAACCTGGTCTATATTCCGGCAGGTATTCCACACTATACTGATAATGACGGTTGGGAGCCTTTGAGGTATCTGTCAATAAAATATCCTCTGAATAACGAAATTGATCAAGAACTTAAAAAGAAGCTGGATAAGCAAATAAATTATGTTATACCAAGCGAAGAAATCCCGGTGGAAGACTACAGCTGGGGAGCTCAGAAAAGTGTAAACAACCTGGATGAACCTCCGCTTAACATGAAAGTAGAAATTTTTTACCTGTTGCCTAAAATGAAGCAGCAACTTTACTGTCATGATAGTGAGGTAGAGCTGGTATACGTTCTTTCCGGAAAGGGCGCTTATATGATAAACGGTGATGAATATAAAATTGAAGGCGGCATGTTAATGTATATACCTGCAAAAGAAGAACATTACGCTATTAACAGGGGCTGGGAATCTTTAAAGTTAATAACGGTTAAAGTCCCTGCTGTATAGTCAAATATTTCAATATTGACATAGCAATAGTTATTAATTATTGCCCTGCCATTAGTGTTATATATTGGAACAAAACTTTTTTTGTAGAAGGGCAAAAATTGTGTTATATTAAAGAGTAGAAATATAAAGAATATTTTAAAATGTTATTGGCATTTGTTAATAAAGAAAGATTGTAAATAGGCAAGAATTTTCCGGGTTAATGGAATTAAGTACTGGATTTAAATAAGAAAAAAGGGGAGTCTGAATGGTTGCCAACACTAAAGAGTATACAAAATACTTAAAGTGGTGGAAAACATTTATTGAAACTGGTGCAATCAATAAAAATATTCGTGCATGTATTGCTGATTCCTGGCAAAGAAGTAAGGCATACGAAGTGGACCCCGAGGAAGTTCCTTCTCTTTATTTGAGTGAAGAAGAGTATTACAGGGTGGTTTGTGAGAATCAGGATTTTTTAGAAGTGGTAAGCTCCATGTTTAAATCAATGGAAGGTATATTCAATGATTCTTCCAGTGTGTTGATGCTGGCAGATAGAAGTGCAAATATTCTAGAGATACTTTCTGGAGAGCAAAACCATAATATATTTCTACCATTTTTAAGAGAAGGAATTATGTTTTCAGAAAAGTACGTTGGCACCAATGCTATAACGCTGGCCCTTAATGATGGCAAACCAGTGAAAGTAATGGGGCCGGAGCATTATAACGCCTATCTGCATTCATGGAGTTGTACCGCGGTCCCGATAATGGACCAGAGAGGGGTGATACTTGGAGCATTCAGTCTCAGCGTACCGTATCAGATGGATCAAGAGCATACCTTTGGCATGATGTTATCGCTGGCTAAAGCCATAGAAAAAGAACTGGCCATGCGTGATAAGGTGCAAAAAATGGATCTGGTAAATGAATTTTTTAATCATCTGTCATATAAACCCGGTAAGGGTTTAATCCTGGTTGATGAAAAAGGCAGTATATTGAAAGTCAACAGCAAGGCTTCCGAAGTTTTATCCCTTGGTTTTCATCAGTTGATAGATAAGAGCATTACGTATTATTTTTCTGATTTGGATTTAGACAAGTTGTTTTCTTTAAAACAAAAGAAAGTAGATATGGACTTAAATCTTCAAAAGAAGCAAGGAAAGTGTCAAGTCAAAGCCGATATTGAAATTATAAGAAATCAACAAGAAGCTATAGGAGCTATAGTTTGCCTGGATACTTACGGTAAAGAAGAACGCAAAAAATCTAAAGAAACCAAGTATACTTTTTCTGATATTATTGGAGAAAACGTTAATTTTCGTAACAGTGTTTATATAGCCAAAAGGACGGCGGAGAGTGACGTAAAAGTGCTTTTGCAGGGGGAGAGCGGAACCGGTAAAGAGGTTTTTGCCCAGGCCATACATAATATGAGTGACCGCTGTGATGGTCCGTTTGTAGCAATAAACTGTGGGGCTATTCCCCCCAGCCTGGTGGAAAGTGAGCTGTTTGGATACGAAAGTGGAGCTTTTACAGGGGCTAAACCCGGGGGACAAAAAGGTAAGTTTGAGCTGGCCCAGGGAGGCACCTTGTTTTTGGATGAAATAGGTGAACTTTCTCTGGAGATGCAGGCCAAACTTTTGAGGGTGCTGGAAGAAAATAAGTTGCGAAGGGTGGGCGGTAACAAACTCATAGATATTGATGTGCGCATTATAGCTGCTACCAATCTGGATCTGGAGCAAGAAGTAAAAGAGAAGCGATTCAGGGATGACCTTTATTACCGCTTGGCTGTAGTTACTATATATATCCCTCCCTTACGAGAGCGAAAAGATGACCTGCCCCACTTAATAAATTATTTTGTGTATCATTTAGGGCACAGACTCCACCGCCATATAGAGTACATCCATCCCGAAGTACAAAACCTGCTACACCGGTATCACTGGCCAGGAAATATCAGGGAACTTGAAAACGTTATAGAGAGGCTTATTCTATTGGGTGAAGACAACCAACTCCTGCCGGATAATTTACCTCCCAAGTTAAAGCATTTAGTTGAGAATACAGAAATACTGCAGGAAGAAGTAGAGAAAGATGAAAAAGAAATAAGAAGCTCCTCTGGGTATGTTTCTGAGGCATTTTATAGAAGTATTCCAAAAGAGGCACCTCAAGAAGAAGCTCCTGACTCCCTAGCAACAATGCCCACTATCAATTTAAAGGAGCTGGAAAAAGCAGCGATAACCAAAGCTTTAAAAGAGACTCAGAACAACATCAGTCATGCAGCAAAAATTTTAGGTATTGGTAGAAATACTTTATACCGCAAGATTAGAGATTATCAAATTGAACTTTGATTTATTGGATAATTTTAGTTCAAATATATAATCCTTAAAATAATTACTTGTAAAAATATGGTTAACACTCTAGCAGTTACGTAGATCAAGTCCAAATTTATGTGTAAAATTCCCCTGATTAGAATTTAGTATATTTAACCGCCAATATATGTT
>CAZXDQ010000216.1:0-4035 GCA_964639405.1 uncultured Syntrophomonadaceae bacterium
AATATTGGCTCAAGCTTTGTCCCAGGCCAGAGAAGGCTATCTCTACATTATGGATATAATGGAGGAAACTATAAACGAACCTCGAGCAGAACTATCTCCTCATGCCCCCCGCATGATAACCATGCACATCGATCCGGAAAAAATCCGAGATGTTATTGGGCCGGGAGGGCGTATGATAAACAAAATCACTGCTGATACTGGAGTAGAAATAGACATTGAGCCTGACGGCAAGCTGTTCATAGCTTCTTCGGATGTAGAAGCAGGAAATAAAGCCAAAGAAATTATTGAGAATTTAACCAAAGAGGTAGAACCAGGTAAGGTTTACATGGCAAAAATAACCAGGGTAGAGAAGTACGGAGCCTTTGCAGAAGTCTTACCAGGTAAAGAAGGATTAATCCACATTTCACAGCTCGATCATCACCATGTAGGCAAAACAGAAGATGTAGTTAATGTAGGCGACGAAGTGCTAGTTAAAGTCACTGAAATAGACGATCGAGGTAGAATAAACCTCTCCAGAAAAGACGCCATGGAAAAGCCAAAAACCAATCCTCCCCAAAGTAAAGATAAGGGGCCTCCGTCGAAAGACAAAAATAAGCCTCCTAGGAAAAAAACATAAACCTCTAAGGTTTATGTTTTTTACGTACCCAACTTTTTCTAATTATCATAATACTTGACATGAAAAATAAGCAGATATAAGCTTAGGAGTGAAAATTGTAGAGGTGTTAGATATATGGAAACCATAAAGTTAGAAATTCGAAAATTAGAAGAAGCTCGAGATCTCCCTACCCCTCAATATATGACAAAAGGAGCGGCTGGCATGGACCTTTATGCCGCACTAAATGAAACCTTAATGATAAAACCTGGCGAAATAAAAGTAATCCCTGTTGGGTTCAAAATGGCCCTTCCTGTGGGGTATGAAGCTCAAATCCGCCCTAGAAGCGGATTAGCTTCTCGATACGGAATAACCATAATAAATACTCCAGGGACAGTGGATTCTGATTACCGGGGGGAAGTTAAGGTCCCTCTGATAAATCTGGGGGAGAATCCTTTTTATCTAGAGCGAGGGGAAAGAATAGCTCAAATGGTAATTCACAAATGTCCGCCGGTAGAAGTAATAGAGATAGAGGAACTATCAGAAACCACTAGAAACGAAAAAGGTTTTGGGCACACTGGATAATGACGCAAGTAAACATTTCAAAGTAAGTGGAGAAGGAAATATTTCTACGGCTGTCGAATAAACTCCTGTGATGAGATAATGTTTAAAATTCGTTACTACTCAGGAAGATAAAGGTGAAGATGGTCAGGCTGCTAATGGCGAAGTGACTGTCAACGAGTGCTAGAGGTGGCCGGCGAAGCTTTACCCGGTAGCAGATCGGCACCTGGTTTCATTGCCGCCTCGAACCGGAGCCGCTACTACCACTGTATCTTTTAATTAGTTGAGTGCCGGCGACGGTCGAGGGTAGCCTGCCCAGGGGGGTAAGGGTGATCCGTACACTTGTTTTGGAGTTGACCCGGAACGATGCCACAGCAACCTGATAGAAAATTGCTAGATTGAGTAGTTAATAAAAATTCAACATTATTTTCTGGTAACTAAAGCAAAACGCCCTATTTTGGCAATTATACCTGGAGGTGGAATCTTTGAAAAATCATTTTGGCTCTCTATTAACTGCTATGGTAACTCCTTTCGATAAAAACGGTAACCTGGAGTTAGAAAAAGCAGCAAATTTGGCTAATAATTTGCAATCTGAAGGAAGTGATGGAGTAGTTCTTGCTGGCACTACCGGTGAGTCTCCTACTTTAAACAAAAATGAAAAATTATCACTCTTTGATAAAGTAGTAAAAGAAACTGAAGGTTTGGATATTATTGCCGGGACAGGCAGCAATTCTACTAAAGAGAGTGTAGAATTGACCAAAGAAGCAGAAAGTACCGGAGTAAACGGTATAATGCTGGTGGTGCCATATTATAATAAACCTCCCCAGGAAGGGCTTTATGAGCATTTTAAGACTATTGCGGCTGCTACCTCTTTGCCGATTATCCTTTACAATGTACCAGGGAGAACAGGCGTCAGCCTACTTCCAGAAACCGTAAAGCAGCTTGCCGAGATTGAAAACATTGTAGCTTTAAAGGATGCCACTAAAGATTTGGAATATACCACCGCAGTTTGTAACTCCACTCCTGAAGGGTTTGCCGTCTATAGTGGCGATGACGCTATGACTTTACCGTTGCTAAGTGTAGGAGGTCACGGAGTTATAAGTGTAGTTTCTCACCTGGCAGGGGAAGAAATGAAAGAAATAATTGAAAAATTCCACCGGGGCCAAATGGTAGAAGCTTCCCAAAAGTTTCGCCACCTCTTTCCTTTGTTTAAGGCTATGTTTTTGCAAGCCAACCCTATTCCAGTTAAAGAAGCCCTTAACATTATGGGAAAAGAGGTGGGAAAACCCCGCTTGCCTCTTAAAAATTTGCCTCCAGAACTAAAAAATGAGTTAACCCAGATCCTTAGAAGTTATCGTTTGCTCGAATAAGGAAAACAACTGCTTCCTTGATTTTAACATTAAGACAGGCCCCTGTTGTCTGTTTGTTTTTTCCTTAAAAACTGGTAACTGTGGCATTTTTGTTTTATAGCCTAGCAGCATGACCAACCATTATGCAAGGCTAATAAATAAAAGTACTTTAAGAATGCGGAGAAATACATATTAATTATCGATTCCAGGGAAGATAGTTAACCAAACAGAATGCAAGGAGGATATTAATTGAGCAGAAAAAGAAAATATAAAAGTGTGCAAATTATCCCCTTAGGCGGGGTAGGAGAAATTGGAAAAAACATGTTCCTGGTAAAATATCAAGAAGAAATGATTATTATTGACGCAGGCTTGGCTTTTCCTGAAGAAGAAATGCTGGGAATAGACGTAGTGATACCCGATTTAACTTATTTAATTGAGAATCAGAACAAAATAAGAGGTTTAATCCTGACTCACGGGCATGAAGATCATATCGGTGCTGTTCCCTACCTGATATCTAAACTTAACATACCCATATGGGGAACCAAACTTACTTTAGGACTACTAAAAGCCAAACTCCAGGAATTTCCTAACCTTAAGAATACTGAGCTTAATGAAATTATTCCAGGAGAAACCTTACATCTATCAGAAAATTTCAAGCTGGAATTCTTTCAAACTAACCACAGCATACCTGATTCAGTAGGATTAGCTGTCGAAACTCCGGCCGGACTTATAGTCTACTCCGGTGATTTTAAATTTGATCAAACGCCGGTAAATGGGCTGGTTACCGATTACCACAAATTAGGAGAGCTAGGCAAAAGGGGTGTACTGGCCATGCTCTCTGACAGTACCAATGCCGACCGTCCAGGATACACTTACTCTGAAAAAGAAGTAGGAGAAACTATTGATGAGATCTTTAGAAAGGCCACCGGGAGAATACTGGTTGCCACTTTTGCTTCTAATATTCACCGTATTCAACAAGTAGTCGACGCTGCAGTAAAGTACCATCGAAAGGTGGGGGTTACGGGAAGAAGTATTTTTAACGCTACTCAGATAGCCAAAGAACTGGGTTATTTAAAAATTCCCAAAGGCCATTCCATGGAAATGGATCAACTGGATCAGCTCCCCCCCCATAAAATTACCCTTATTACTACTGGAAGCCAGGGAGAACCAATGTCTGCATTAACCCGCATTGCAAATTCAGAACACCGTAAGTTAGAGATCCTGCCTGGCGATACTGTAATTATTGCTGCTTCACCTATTCCAGGCAATGAAAAATTGGTTTCCCGCACAGTAGACCGATTATTTAAGCAAGGGGCAGAAGTATTTTATCACGCTCTATCCGGGGTTCATGTTTCTGGACACGGTAGTGAAGAAGAATTAAAGCTAATGATTAATATGGTTAAACCTAAATTTTTGATACCAGTCCACGGAGAATACCGACATATGGTCCAACACGCTAAAATCGCCGAAAAAGTAGGAATTCCCCGCAAAAATGTTTTTGTAGTAGAAAATGGCGCCATAATGGAATTTAAT
>CAZXDQ010000217.1:0-4028 GCA_964639405.1 uncultured Syntrophomonadaceae bacterium
ATAGAAATGGTTCATTTAAACGAAACCCTGTACTGCTCGGGCATTGCCTGCTCCAGCCAAGGGCAGCCAACTTCTTCGGGCACCTATCTTATTGATTTGCTTTTAGCCAATGTGTGCAAGCTTAATGTTACCCGTTTCCCCTATGAAATTACCCGGTTAGCAGAGGATATTGCTGGGGGACTAATGGTGACTATGCCTTCTGAGAAAGATTTTCGGCATCCCCAAATTGGACCTTATATTGAAAAGTATCTTAAAGGCGTGGACGGAGTGCCTACCGAAAACCGCCTGCGCGTACTGCGCCTGTTAGAGAGTATTTCCATGGGCTCTGCTGCTGTAGGATACCGCACGGAATCCATTCATGGTGCTGGTTCACCTCAGACTCAGCGGGTGATGATTAGACGTCAGGCAAATTTAGAGGAAAAAAAAGAGTTAGCCAAGGAACTGGCAGGAATAGAAGAGAGGGGTCATTCAGGATAAGGGGGAGAAGGAGAAATTGCTGAAAGTGGTTTTGAGAGGTGTTCTAAAGGATTTTCACCCTGAAAAAAAGGAAGTTGTTACGGTGGATAACAGCCCAAGAATGTCCCTGGGAGAGCTCATGGCGGTTTTGGACCTGGAAAAAGGACAGGTAGGAGTAGCATTAGTGAACGGTAAAGTTATCCATGACCGGCAGTACCAGTTAGAAGAGGGCTCTGTAGTAGAACTGCATCCTATTTTTGGAGGCGGGTAGGATTCTTTAAATATTATCTCTAAAAAAAGGAAAACTTAGGGGGAATGAAACCTTGGCTTATGGTTATAGGGGAAAAATTCTACAGGTAGATTTATCAAAGGGTTCACTAAGTGAAGAACATCCTCCGGGAGAATTTTATCGCAAGTATATTGGCGGCCCGGGAATAGGCAGTTATTATGCGTTAAAAAATATCCCTGACCACTGTCATCCCCTGGCTCCTGATAATGTTCTGGTCTTTTCCGCAGGATTATTATCCGGGACTCCTGCACCTGCCGTTCCCCGTTTTACCGTGGTCGGCAAATCTCCTTTGACTGGCACTATTGGAAAGTCAGAAGCAGGAGGTTTTTGGGGGCCGGAATTGAAAAAAGCCGGCCTGGATGCAGTAGTGATAAACGGCAAAGCTGAAAAGCCAGTTTATTTGCTGATTAACGATGAGGGTTATCAGCTGAAGGATGCTGCTGAGATTTGGGGTAAGGATACTCTGGAAAGCGAAAACCACCTCAAGGAGCAGGAAGGTAGAAGGGCAAAAGTGGCACAAATAGGGCCGGGAGGAGAGAATCTGGTTGCTTTTGCCAACATTACCAACGAATTGGCTCACTTTAACGGAAGAAACGGCTTAGGCGCAGTGATGGGTGCTAAAAACTTAAAGGCGATAGTGGTAATTAGCCGGGGCAAGGTGAACTCTTATCACGAAGACACTCCTAAAGAATTAACTCGGTGGGTTTCTACTAACTTCAAAGACCATCCTTTAGCTTATGCTCTGTATAAAAAT
Organism: uncultured Syntrophomonadaceae bacterium; assembly: GCA_964639405.1. Lineage (GTDB taxonomy): Bacteria > Bacillota > Dethiobacteria > DTU022 > PWGO01 > CAZXDQ01. The sequence goes on from CAZXDQ010000217.1 coordinate 1,500, forward strand.
GGCACTCCAGGAGGAGTTACTGCGCAAAATGCGGCAGGAGGGTTGCCTACCCACAATTGGCAAGATAATGCCTTTGAAGGGGCAGAAGACATTGGCGCGGAAAGTTTAGAAAAAATACTCATCAAACGTAAAGGTTGTTATTCTTGCCCTATCAGGTGCAAGCGGGTAGTTCAATTAGAGAGGGATGATATGAACATTGACCCTCGCTTGGGTGGTCCGGAATACGAAACTTTGGCTTGTTTGGGATCTAATTTGGGCATCAGTGATTTGGAAACCATTGCTAAGGCTAACCAATTGTGTAATCGCTACGCCATAGATACTATGTCTTTTGGAATGACCCTTTCTTTTGCCATAGAATGTTACCAAAAAGGCTTGTTGGACAAAAAAGATACCGACAATTATGAGTTGGAATTTGGGAACCAAGACCTTCTTTTATCCTTGATAGAAAAAACTGCCTGGAGAAAGGGTTTTGGCGAAAAGCTCGCAGGGGGATCAAAGGCTTTAGCTGAGGAACTGGGGGAAAAAGCCAAGGATGCTCTTCTCCAGGTTAAAGGGCAGGAATTGCCGGCCCACGATCCGAGACTGAAAAAGGGATTAGGATTGCAGTATGCGCTGTCTTCCCACGGTGCTGATCACTGGGTAGCCCAGCATGATCCTTTTTATAAAGAGGAAGGATCATTAGGGGTGCACTCCATAGAACCCCTGGGTATCCATCAACCAATTTCTCCGGTAGATTTGACAGAGGAAAAAGTGAGGCTTTTCTATTATACCCATTTAATGACCATGATGTATGACTGTTTGGGGGTTTGCGTGTTTGGGTACATATCCCGAAGCATGGTCCCTCTAGACAAGCTCTTAGAGCTCACCCGAGGGGTTACCGGCTGGAACACTAGTTTGTGGGAGCTGATGAAGGCTGGGGAGAGGACTTCATTGATGATGAGGGTTTTTAACGCCCGGGAAGGCTTCAGGAGAGAAGATGATTGTCTACCTCCTCGAATGTTTGAAAAGATAGCTTCTGGTCCCCTTAAAGGAAGCCCAGGGATTGATCCCCAAGAATTTGACCAAGCCCTGGAGACTTATTATCAAATGGCAGGTATAGATAAAAATGGTATTCCCAAGGGGGGAAAACTGTCAGAGTTGGGCTTAAGGTGGACAGAAAAATAAATTTATTATTTTGAAAGGGGGAGCTGGAATTTATGGTTAATTCTTTTATGCTGCCGGTAATAAACTATTTTGGTAGCGGAGCCCTGGAAAATTTGCCTGAGGAGTTAAAAAAATATAAGGCCAGCAAAGTTTTTTTAGTCTCCGACAAGGGAGTGGCTGCTGCAGGCTTGCTGGATCTAGTGAAGAAGAAGATCAAAGAGGCTGGGGCAGAGGTGGAAGAATTTTTGGAGACCGAAGCTGAACCCAGCGGAGATAACGTGACAGCTTGCTTGAAACAATTTAAAGAGGTAGGAGGAGACTTTTTAATTGGATTAGGTGGAGGAAGTCCTATGGATGTGGCCAAGGCGGTTTCTGTTTTGGAAACCAACGGAGGAGATATTCTAGATTATGCGGGAGTGGAGTTGGTAGAGAAAAAAGGAGTACCGAAAGCGCTTATCCCCACCACAGCGGGAACTGGTGCAGAGGTTACTAAGAACGCAATTTTTACTGATAAAGAGAACCAGCTAAAAAAAGGAGTAGTGAGCAGGTACCTTGTACCGGAAATAGCTATAGTGGATTCCGATTTAACCTTATCCCTTCCTCCAGCTGTAACTGCTGCCACTGGAATGGACGCCTTGACCCATGCCATTGAATCTTATACCGCTCCTAAAGCTAACATACAGACAGACATGTATGCTATTAAAGCGGTAAAATTAATTGGTGCTAATTTAAGGAAAGCAGTAACTTATGGTCAGGATGTCTATGCCAGGGAAAATATGGCTTTAGGAAGTGTTTTTGCAGGGATCTCCCTGGCTAATGCTGGGGTGGGTGCTGTGCATGCCATAGCTTATCCCTTAGGTGGTAAATTTGGTATGGCTCACGGCGTCACCAATGCTTTGTTGCTGCCTCATGTAATGGAATACAATTTGGTAAGCGAAATGTCCAGATTTGCCGATGTTGCTGCTGCTTTAGGTGAAAACTTGGATGGAAAATCGTTAAGGGAAAAAGCAGAGCTGTCAAAAAAAGCTGTGTGGGAATTATCCCAGGACATTGGTATACCGCAGAAGCTAAGTGAATTTGGAGTAAAAGAAAAAGACGTCCCGGAATTAGCAGAAGCCTCCATGAAGGTGGCTCGTTTGATGGGAAATAACCCTAGAGCTTTAACTAAAGATGAAGTAGAAGACATCTTGTACCGAGCCCTTTAAAGGGTGTAGAGAATCCTTATAAGTGACTGTCAACTCAGGTGCCCTGGCTTGAACCGTACCGTTTTATCGTATTGACTTTTAGAAGGGTGCGTGCTAAAATTACTCTTGCGAACAGGGGAAACTCCTTATGGTGGGTGTAGCTCAGTCGGTTAGAGCGCCAGGTTGTGGCCCTGGAGGTCGT
>CAZXDQ010000218.1:0-3993 GCA_964639405.1 uncultured Syntrophomonadaceae bacterium
CCTTTTTTTTCTTTGCCGGTATCCTTTTTCCCCTGGTTTTCCCCATCTTTTGCTGGTTGTGATTTGCTTTCCCCTTCCAAAGCAAAATTCCAGGGGTGTTGAGGATCGCCGGGGGAGTGAAGATCCCCTTTGCTGGTAAAGGGCAACCGGGCCAGATCTTCTACTCCCCTTATATCTTCCGGGTTGAGCCTTTGCTCCTCCAGCAGGCGCCGGTAGTAAGGATGGCGGGGTATTTCCTCTTTCAGGAATTTCGCCAACAGGGTGTTTTGCATGGATTTCACGGTATCCGGGGACATTTTACTCAATTTGCTCCAAACTTCCATATATTTCCCTCCCTCTTTTACCTTTACTAGGGACGATTGTCCACTACTCGCTTTTCTTTAACTTCTGTTTCCATTCCCAGCTGCTGAATGAGTTCTGTTACAGAACGGACTTGTATATCGGTCAATGAAACTTCGGTATCTCGGAGGATCTTTTGCTTTAGCTCAGAAGCGAATTTATCTCTGTCCAGGGTTTCCTGGGGGGCTACGTACAGATATATTTCATCCAGATCGTAAGGATCGTTGTTGCGCTTGCGTATTTCCAGCTGCCATTCTACAATATCGGGATGTCCCATCAGAAGAGGGAAAAAGTTGTTCAGATTCACCAGGGTTCCTTTAATTTTGGTGAGGTCGAACTCTTTCACTTCCGATTTTCTCTGGATATTGGAACTGATACGGGGAACCGACCTGCCGCAATTGGGACAGGGTTCGTAGAGAATTCCCCCTACCGCTATATCTCCGGTGCGGTAACGCAGCACACAGGTGCCTCTCCAATCCAGGGCAGTATATACCAACTCCCCTTCTTCCCCCTCTCCCACATTTTCCCCGGACTGGGGATCAATGGCTTCAAATATTTCCATATCCGGGTAGGTGTGGTAGCCAAAGTATTCGTGGTGGGACGGACACTCTCCCCAAGCGGTACGGGCCTCAGTCATCCCGTAGGTGGCTAAACAGATGGGATCTTCTGCTCCCATCTGTAGGAGCAGTTCCCTGATCTTTTCTTTTAAACCAGGGGGGACCCGTTCTCCTCCAAAGAAGATTTTTTTAACCGAAGAGAAGTCACGTTTTTGTTTAGCAGCTTCCCGTAAAAAGTAATAAGCGTATCCGGGTATGAATACCATTACCGTGGGGCGCAGGAACTCTACCGCATCCAATAAATTTTGAGTCCCCATGATTTTGCCTCCTCCGCTGTTTAACACCGGCATCTGCAGTTTTTCTCCTGCAAAGTAGGTTTGCCAAAAAGCCAGGTGTGGGGCGAAAGGAAAGGCGTTTAAAGTTATATCTTCTGAGGTTACCCCGAAGACGTTGAGAAGCCGGTAACCTCCTTCTCTAAGATTCTCCAAATCCCGTTGGGAATAGACAAAGGGGGTGGGTTGAGCGGTTCTTCCGGTGGTAAAGTGCATGTGTACCGGCTTGTAGTCGTATACTTTTTCTTCTACGGCGGCTTTCCCTCCATAGGGGGAAAGTTGAGCCAGGTGGCCGTACTTTTCGGAAACTTCTTCATCGGGACGAATCACAAAATCTCTATGCCTTTGAGGTGCTTCTTGAGTGGGAGCAATATCTTCTTTGTAGGTGAAAGGCAGGTGTTTAAGATCTTCCACCCCTTTTATTCTTATGGGATCGATCTTCAATTCTTTAAGCTTGCTGCTGTAATGGGGACTGTAAAGGTAGATTTGGTTGGCCATGAAGGCTCTCAATTTGCGGTTCTGCATATCTCTCATTTCCCGGTAATTCATCTGGCAAATTTTGTTCCAATCTTCCATATGTTCATTTTCACCTCCCACAAGGGTTGCGTATTAGCCAAGCTTCTTTGCTTCCAGGGGCATCCTTATGAGGATACCCCTGGAAAGAGACCCAGTTAACCAATTACTGAAAAAGTGTCGTATAGAGTGAAGATGAAGGATATAATCAATATCGAGGCTATTAATACTCCCACTGGCAACCCCCAGCCATTGTACCGAATTTCTTGATAATCTTTCCAGCCGTGCATTTCATCTATGGATCTTTTAACCTCCTCCGGCGGAGGATTGGTAAACCAGGATACTAGAATGGTCAGGATAAAGGAAATGGGAACTGCAAAGGCAATTACCTTAATCCATCCCAAAGGACCGTAGAGGTATTTTGCAATGAGGGGTATGGGAATTTCGGTAGGATCCATCCCCATGATTAGAATAAAAATGCAGGGGATAAAGGAAACCAAAAAACCGGCAATCATTCCAGCGGCGGCTCCTTCTTTAGTGGTACGCTTCCACCAGATACCTAAAATAATGGGCACTCCTAAGGAAGCCCCAGCAATCCCAAAGGCCCACATGATGGCTTCTAAAATAAATTCCGGGGGATTCAGAGAAAAGAGAGTTACTCCGATGCCTACCCCCAGCATAGCCCAGTAGGAGATTCTCAGCTTTTTATCGTCGTCCACTTCTGGCTTCAGAGATCCGTACAAGTCGTGGACCAGCCCGGCTCCCATGATCATCAATAATCCAGCCACGGTGGAAAGACCTGCTGCCACCGAACCAGCAATGGCAATAGCCAACCATCCTTCTCCTGCCAGCGCTTCAGTCAGGATGAACACTACGTAGTCGTAGAAAGCAAGGTCCAGTTGTACTCCTTCCGTCTGCATAAAATAGACGGCAGCGAATCCCGTAGCATAAACGGTAGTATTAACTAAACCTACCAGGAACACGCACAGCACGGTGCTCCACCGGGCTTCTTTTGCGTCACGGACGGTAAAAAAGCGCATCACAAAGTGGGGTAGCCCGATAATGCCGAAGAAGGCCCCCAAGGCAATAGCAATGTAAGTTACCGGGTGTACCACCATAGGCATGAAATAATGGGGCACTTGTTCCAGCATTTGGGGCACCATGTCTCCGTAGCCTAAAGGAGGAAATGCCCACCCCGAAGCTCCCAGGCGTTGAAGGATTATAGCTACGGGAAACATCAGGCAAAAAATGAGTACTATGCTCTGGAAGGTCTGGTTATAAGTTACTCCGTACATGCCGCCTAACACTACATATAGAGTGACCACCAGGCCTCCCACCAGTATTCCTACTACCTCGGGGACACCCAATAGATAGTAAAATACGATGCCAATACCTTTAATATTTCCTCCCAGGTAGAGGATACTGACTACCAGCATAACCACCACTGAAACTATACGCAGATTGCGGCTATAATAGCGATCAGCGATAAAAGCCATGGTGGTAAAAGACTTGTGCCTGCGTAAAAAAGGTGCTGCCAAAACCAGCAGAGCAATAAAAGCCGCGGTGAATGCTGCGTATACAGCTACTGCCACATACAATCCTTGAATTATCAGCGCCGTTAAACCAATAAAAGTGGTAAGACTGAGGGCTAAAGAGACCATAGCCAATCCGTTGTTGACGGCCCCAATGCTTCGTCCTGCCACGTAGTAATCCCCCAAATTTCGGGTTAATCTCCTGGACCAAACCCCAATAGTTACTGAGATAAGAAGGACCACCAGGCTTAGTACCAGCCCCATGATAAAAACGCCTTCCCGCTCCAAAACTTCCATCTACACAATCCCCCCTTTTTTTTATGGTTTTACTTCAGGAGTTTTGTTTTTCTTCCAGTTTATCCATGGCTAAGGACCAGATGATGCCGATGATGGTAGCTCCAATCCAACTTAGCACTACCATAAGGAAATAATGCTGGGGGAACCCCAAGATGTAACTGGTGGCTTCATACAAGCCGTTTACTTCTACAAAGAAAAAATCAATTCCCAGTACAAAAATTGAGCTCAGGGCCCCACCTAAAAGAAAAACCAGGACAAAACATATTGCAGTGATCCAGATTTCCATGCGGTAATCCTTCAAAGCCACCCTCCTCCTCCCTTTTAATTTTTCCTCTGAGCAGTTAACCTTGTACAGAAAAGAATTGTTAATAAAGTGGTATTGCAGTCAACACCTACCTTAACTAAAAAATATTTTTAAAATTA
>CAZXDQ010000219.1:0-3951 GCA_964639405.1 uncultured Syntrophomonadaceae bacterium
TGGGATGGAGATCCATAATCTCCACTTTGAATCCCCGCTGCTCCGCGTAGCGGGAATACATTTTGAACAGATCTGCCGCAAAAAGGGCGGCTTCTTCTCCCCCAGTGCCTGCCCGGATTTCCACGATGACGTTCTTTTCGTCTCCCGGATCTTTGGGGAGGAGCAGGCGGGGCAGCTCATCTTCCAACTCTTCTTGGCGCTGGGCTAGCTCCTTGATCTCATTCTTAAGGAAGTCTTCCATTTCTTGGTCATCTTCCTCGGGGAGCATTTCTTCCGCCTCCCGGAGTTCGTCAGTTACCCTTTTGTACTCCCGGTATAACTTCACCGTTTCTGAAAGCCGGGCATGCTCCTGGGAGTATTTCTGAAGTTGGTCGGTATCATTAACTATTTCCGGGGAACTTAGCTTTTCTTCCAGTTCTTCATAGCGCCTTTCCATTTCTTCCAGTTTATCCCACATATTTTCACCTCCTTCACCCCTGCCTCGCAGAGGCAGGTGCTCCAGGTTTAGCCTCTGTCAGGCAATCTTCTGCCAGCGCTCTTCTTTTCTTAAAAATAGTCTGCGCTTCCGCTTCTACCGCCGCTGTTTTTTGTTCCGATCTCCTGCAGTTCATCTCGCCCTGCCCCCAGGCAATGGGGTAAAGCAACTCCGGGACCTCCCTTCCCTCACTTTGCTTGCATACTTTTTGCCCTTCATTTTCTGTTTTTGCGACAAATTTTAATATACAGGGAAAAACAATGGAGATCTTAAACCACAACTATGCTCTGTCGGGAAGTAAATAATCTGCCTCTGCTTTTAAAGGGGCATTTTAGGAGCATTCTCCAGGTCCTACCTGGAGGTGAGAAGAAGAGCTAAGGCGCAGCGCTTTGAGGCTCCTGCAGGGTTTCTTCGTCCGCTTCCGTGGAATCCAGCGCCTCATCAGCACAGGCAGTATTTCCACCAATATTCTCTCCACTGCCAACTAAGTTCCGCAGCGCTTCTAAGGCCACCTCCAGCTGGGAACCATCAGGCTCCCGGGTGGTAAGATGCTGCAGCCATACTCCAGGAAGAGCCAAAGCGCGGAGGGGTTTCCAAGAGGACTGGGAGGTAAGGCGGATCAACTCATAGGCCACGGCTGCCACCGCCGGCAGCAGGGCTAAGCGGATCAAAAATCGTTCCCACAATCCCGGCCAGCCGAAAAGCGAAAACAGCAGTATGCTAACGATCATTACGATCAGCAAAAAACTGGTGCCGCAGCGGGGATGTTTGGTGCTAAAAAGAGAAGCATTCTCTACTTTCAAGTCTTTTCCGGCTTCGTAGCAGTAAATAGCTTTGTGTTCCGCTCCGTGGTACGCGAAAAACCTCTGTATCTCTCCCCAGCGGCTGATTAAGTATATATAGGAAATAAAGATACCGATTCTCAATAAACCTTCCAGGAGGTTGGAAACCAAGGCTGATGGGGCAGGAAGGTAGTTAGCCAGCAGGGTGGGGAGCAAGAAAAAAAGCCCTACTCCCAAAGCCAAACCTAAGGCCACTGTAAATACGGTATAGAGGGGATGGACTTCTTCGCCCTCTTCTTCCAGCACCTCTGCGGTGGAGATGTTTAAGGCTTTTATGCCTACCGTCAAGGCCTCGATAAAAGCCACTATCCCCCGCAGCAAGGGCCAGCGCAAAAAAGGAAAGCGGGAGGCCAGCTTGGAAACCTCTTCCCGGTGCACCGAGATGTCTCCTCTGTCCTTGCGGCAGGCAATGACCATTTCCCCGCGGTCTCGCATCATAACCCCTTCCATCACTGCCTGTCCGCCTATCCAGTTCCGGGAATTCATGCCCACACTCCCCTCTGCTATTTACTTCCAGTTTCCACCACTAATTACCTTTTACCTTTACGGTATCCACCCCTAAGGCTATCTACAAAAAAGCAAACCTGACTCTCCACAGCTGAGCCCACTAACCGGCCAGGCCCTGGTTATTCTCTTCCGTATTTGCGCTTGAATTTTTCTACCCGGCCACCGCTATCCACAAATTTTTGCTTGCCGGTAAAGAACGGGTGGCAGCTAGAACAGATCTCTATCTTGATGTTTTCCTGGGTGGATCCGGTTACAAAAGTTTCACCGCAAGCGCAGGAAACGTTAGCCCGATGGTATTCCGGATGAATGGTCTTTTTCATGTTACTTCCCTCCCAAACTGAGAAATTGTGGGTGTATTAACTTTATTAAGATGAAAAGCTTTCTGTAAGCATTTAAGCAATATGAACAATGGAACCATCAGGCTCCTTGAAGGGGTGGCCAGTTATTTAAGATTTGCTCTTCCGACAAATAATCCCGAAGGGGCATACTCCTCCCGCTTCGGTACCAAAGTTATAATAACACAAACTGTCGGCAGGTGCAACCGAAAGAAACTCGCGCCTATTCTCACAGCGGGTAAATTTTATGCCGGGAGAATTGGGCAACAACTTAACTACAATCCACAGGGATCAAGCAGTGCCGGTGTTTTATAGATGCTGTCTACAGATGGTGCATATTTTTCAAGAAGTCTTCGTTGTCCTCAGTCTGTTTCAGCTTATTCAAGAGCAAATCTAAAAACTCGGTATTAGAAGAAGTACTCATGGCCCGCCTTAAAGCCCACATCAGTTCCAGCTTGTCTTCGTCAAGAAGCAGTTCTTCCCGGCGGGTGCCCGAGCGGGAAATTTCTATGGCGGGGAAAGTGCGGCGGTCAGCAATTCGCCGGTCCAAATGGAGTTCCATGTTTCCGGTTCCTTTAAATTCTTCGTAAATCACGTCGTCCATACGGCTTCCCGTGTCCACCAGGGCAGTAGCAATGATGGTAAGGCTTCCACCCTCTTCGATTTTGCGGGCCGCTCCAAAAAAACGCTTGGGCTTGTAAAACGCCGCCGGATCAATCCCTCCCGACAGGGTGCGCCCGCTGGGAGGGATTACCAAGTTGTAAGCCCTGGCCAGGCGGGTAATGCTGTCCAAGAGGATTACCACGTCCTTGCCGTGTTCTACCAGCCTTTGAGCCCTCTCCCAAACCAGTTCCGCCATACGGGTATGATTCTCCGGCCTCTCGTCGAAAGTGGAGCTTACTACTTCTCCGTCCACGCTTCTTTCCATATCGGTAACTTCTTCCGGGCGTTCGTCGATAAGGAGCACCAACAGCTCTATAGAAGAGTAGTTGGTAGATATGCTGTTGGCTATCTCTTTTAGCAGCACGGTTTTCCCGGCTTTGGGGGGAGAAACGATTAGTCCCCTCTGGCCCTTGCCTATGGGAATGAGAAGATCCATAATCCGGGTGGCATAGGCGTGGGGTGAAGTTTCCAGCTTAAGCTGTTCCTTGGGGTGAATGGGGGTTAGGGTGGTAAAATTTCTGCGACGGGAAGCCTGGTCCGGATCTGCCCCGTTAATAGTATCTACATGGAGCAGGGCGTAGTATCTTTCGTTATCCTTGGGGGGTCTAATTTTCCCTGACACCACGTCTCCAGTTCGAATATTAAAACGTCGTATCTGGGAAGCGGAAATGTAAATATCATTTTCGGAAACGGCAAATTTCTTGCGGCGCAGAAAACCAAACCCGTCGGGCATTATTTCCAGCAAACCCTCAGCCAACGCCTGTTTCTCCTCATCTTCTTCTATTCTTTCTGCAGTGCTTTTCCCTTCTTCCTCTTGCTCTGCCTTCCCCCTGGTGGCTTCCTCCTGCTCCTTTCTTTTTTCCGTTGTCTTGTCTTCCTCTGCTTCTCCCTCCACTCCTTTCTCGCTTATTAAAGTAGGAGCTTCCTTTTCCCTGGACAAAACCGGCGGCTGTCCTGCCCTGGAGGATTGAGGAGCTTCCCGGTGCGGAGGGAACAGTTCTTCTTCCAGCTGGGCCAATTTTTCTACTAGCTGCTTCTTGCGCATAGTGGAGTATCCTTTTACCTTGTGCTGCCGGGCTATCTTCTGCAGTTGGGTGATAGTCATAGAATGCAGCTTTGTCTCCAGCTT
>CAZXDQ010000220.1:0-3923 GCA_964639405.1 uncultured Syntrophomonadaceae bacterium
ATTACAGGCACCGAGGAAAGGGTCTCTATCAGCTCCTGGACCGGGAAGGGACGGAAAAGACGCAGTTTAAGCAGTCCTGCTTTAATTCCCTGCTTCCTCAACTCCTCTATTGCTGCTCGGGCAGTGCCCGCGCCGGAGTTCATGGCGATAAAGACCATTTCCGCATCTTCCAGGTAATAAGTTTCAAAATAACCATACGGGCGGCCAAATTTTTCTCCAAATTCTTGCCCCACTTCTTTTACTGCCCTCAAGGCGTTTTTCATGGCTTCTTCCTGGGCTCGTTTGAATTCGTAATAGTAGCCGTAGAGGGCATCAAAATTCCCTACGCTGATCGGCTGCTGGGGATCCAACAAGGTGTAAGCGGGGTCCAGCTCGCCTATGAATTCCTTAACCGGGGCGTCTTCAAAAAAGTCCACCCTTTCGGTGGTATGGCTGGTAATAAAACCGTCCAGGTTCACCATAACCGGAAGCTGTACGTCCGGGTGTTCCGCTATTCTAACTGCTTGGAGAGTGTTTTCGTAAGCTTCCTGGGAATTTTCGCTGTATAGCTGTATCCAGGAAGAATCCCGAGCCCCCATACTGTCGCTGTGATCGCAGTGAATGTTAATGGGAGCGGAAAGGGCGCGATTGACATTAGGCATGACTATAGGCAGCCTTAGCCCAGAAGCAATATACAGCATCTCCCACATTAAGGCTAGCCCTTGAGAGGAAGTACAGGTCATGGCTCGACTGCCGCCGGAGGCAGCACCTATTGAAGCGCTCATAGCGCTGTGTTCAGATTCTACGTTTACCATTTCGGTAACCACTCGCCCATCGGCTACCATCTGGGAAAAAGTTTCCACAATAGCCGTTTGGGGGGTGATAGGATAAGCGGCTACTACATCGGGCTCAATCTGGCGCATAGCTTCGGCTACGGCATCGGTACCTACTACCGCTGCTGCTGTAGTTTTAACCACGGGCGTTCCCTCCTTTTGCTTCGGCTTCCGCTTCATCTAACATCTCAATGGCTTTCTTGGGGCACTCGTAAGCGCAAATACCACAGCCTTTGCAGTGCTCCAAATCAAAACCTACTACCTCTTCGTTTTCCACTATGACCGCCGTATCGGGACAGAAGATAAAACAGAAAAGGCACTGGTTGCAGCTTTCTTGGTCCCGCTCCGGCCTCTGAGTACGCCAACCGCCGGTCCGATATCGCACCGCATTGCCCGCCTCGGGAACTACCGCTCCCTTAGGATGCTCCTTCCAACTCCATTGATCAATGTTCTCAATATTCCACTGGCTCATCATTTAACCTCCTCGTAAGCCTTGGTTAGGGCAGAAACGTTTTTTTCCACTATCTTCTCGGGGAAACGTTTGCCGAAAGATTTCCGCAAGAAGTCCGCAGCTTCCTCCAGGTCCAAAGTTCCAGTGATGTTGAGCAAAGCTCCCAACATAGGCACATTGGCAAAAGGACGACCGATAACCTCCATAGAAATATGGGTGGCATCTAAAGTATAAAGCTGGTAATCCTCCAGTTGATACTTCTTCTTTAAGTCCTCTGGGGAAAGGTGGGTGTTCACTAACAAAGTACCTCCCGGCTTTAAACCGGCAGTAACATCCACGATCTCCAACAGGGAATCGTCCACCACTACCACTATGTCCGGTTCGGTAATACCGCAATAAGTGGAGATGGGTTCCGGGCTGATACGATTAAATATTTGAATAGGAGCCCCCATCCGTTCCGGACCATACTCAGGAAAAGCCTGAAAATACCAGCCCTTGGGAAGCACCATCTCTACCATCGTCTTGGCAGCCGTAACCGCACCTTGGCCTCCCCGGGCATGCCACCTTATTTCCGTCAATCCATTTTTACTGCTCAAACCCTTGCACCTCCTAAAAATAAGAATTGAATAAAAAGATTACTTTAGGCTAAAATAGTGAAGTCACTTTCGTTCCAGGTTTTTTGATGGAGTGCTTCATGCAATATTTGCTCACAAGTATAAGACTCATGCAATATTTATGCCACCACTGATGTGCTTCCAGATAGGTTTAACTTGACCCATATGGAGTTGATGCGGCAGTTAATGTGCTGAGTTTTAATGCCTAAAGCCTAGCCTGCATGGAAAGGTAAACACCAATCCAGTGTTTCTAAATGGAACTTCTATCTTTAAGCAGTTGTTAATTAGTGAAACAATTATTTTCCCGGATGATGTCCTCTTGGTACTTCACCCATTATAACATAAATCTTTTATGTGATCTTCTCCCTTTTGCTTAGGAATAAGCAAAAACAGAGATTTAGGTCAGTAGAGTAAGCTGGTATTGAATTTAACTAAAATGCTTGTCTAAAAATTTCATATGCACTAAACTAATGATAGCAGGAATAGGAAAAAAACATAGGGATGGGGTTACTGTTGCAACCAATTAATCTTCTATAGGGTTAAGAACCGGATAAGAGCTGGCTCCAAGAGCTGGGCATAAAATTGTAAATTATGGAATACTTGCGGGAGGAGAACTTGATTGGATATTGAAGCGTATAAAGCCATAGGAGTGATGGATTCAGGGGTGGGGGGATTAACCGTGGTAAAGGAAATTTACCGGTACCTTCCCCAGGAAAGCATCGTTTATTTTGGAGATACTTATCGGATGCCTTATGGACCTCGCCCCCACCAGGAAGTCAGGAAGTTCGCTTTGGAAATTATTGAATTTTTGCAAACCCAGGAAATAAAAATGGTAGTGGTAGCCTGTAACTCAGCCACGGCTGCAGGTTTAGAGCATTACCGGGACGAGCTCGATATTCCCGTTCTTGGCGTGATAGAACCTGGAATTCGAGCTGCTCTTAGCGTCACCAGTAATGAACGGGTGGGGGTTATTGGCACCACAGGAACTATTGGGAGCGGAGTTTATGAATCTATAATGAATAGGTTGGCTCCTACCGTAAAAGTTTATAGTAAAGCTTGTCCTATGTTAGTGCTTTTAGTGGAGAACGGGTTGGTGAATACACCAGAAGCCTATAGGGTGGCGGAGGAATATCTGATCCCCTTAAAAAAGGAAGGGGTGGACACTTTAATTATGGGTTGTACTCATTATCCTTTGATGGAAGGTCTGATCAGAGAAGTCATGGGTGAAGAAATAACCCTGATAAGCTCTGCCGAGGAAACGGCCAGGGAAGTGGGATGGTTGTTGGAAAAACAAAACCTGTATAATCCTTTGAATTCCAATGGCCCCCGGCACCGTTTTTTTGTCAGTGGAAAACCCTTTGCTTTTCAGGAAATTGGAAAAGAGCTATTGGGAAGAGAAATAAAGGCTTTTCAAGTAATCTTTCCTTGATCTAACTATTAGTGGATAGGGTTATTCCAGATAAGCTACCTGGTTGCGGCCTCGTTTTTTAGCCAGATACAGGGCGCGGTCAGCCTGGTTAATCAGATCGGGGGTTTTGCTGTTGGAAAGTTTTTTGCGGATAGAAGAAACACCTAAGCTAACGGTGAGATTCTCCCCTGGCTGATTTTCTTGGTTAGGGAAAGGATAGCTCTCTATAAGGTAACGGATTTTTTCCGCTGCCAGGAGGCCGCCTTTTAAATCGGTTTCGGTTAACACCAGGGCAAACTCTTCCCCTCCGTAACGGGCAGCCAAATCAACCTGGCGGGTGTTTTGTTTGATCAGATCTCCTACGGTCTTAAGTATTAAATCCCCTTGAGGGTGGCCGTGGAGGTCGTTATAGTTTTTAAAGTGATCAATGTCGAGAAGAACAAGAGTTAAGGGGTTATGGTATCTGCGACAGCGTTCGATTTCTTGAGTGATGAATTCGTAGAAGTACCCATGGTTATAGAGACCGGTGAGGCTGTCAGTTATGGCTCTTTTTACGGCTAAATGGTAATTCCGGGTAATTTGTTCAAAGTGAAATTTTTTGCGAAGGACTGAATTGATCCGGGCTTTCAACTCTTCTA
>CAZXDQ010000221.1:0-3923 GCA_964639405.1 uncultured Syntrophomonadaceae bacterium
CACCCATAAGCCTTGGTGCCCGGCACAGCAAAAAAAAGAGCACCTGATTCTACTTGATCAGTGTGATAAGCCAGGCCTGAGATTTCAGTCTCTGATATCCCATGTGCTTCTTTTAAGATCAGCCCTTTTAAAAGCTTGGAAAGTTTAATATTCATTGACCATCTTCCTTTTGTAGTATTAATTCTAAACTAATTCTAGCCATATATCCGGTTATATGAACTAGCTGAAATTTTTAAATTCTTCTATTCAAGTAAAACTGAAAGTTTTGATGCCATCAAGTATTGGCACTGTTGAAAATATACCCTCAAACAAACAAAAAACAAACAAACAAAAAAAGAGGTCACCTTAAGGCTCCCCCTCTATTGAAGGATCAAAAGTGACCCGCACTTCCTGTCCCTTATCCAAAACAGTCCCCGGGGGAGGTGCTTGATCTACCGCAATACCCGAACCTTCTACCCGCAGCTCAAGTTCGGTCAGATCAGCTATTTCTCGAGCTTCATTTATGTTGTGTCCCCTTAAATCAGGCATAATAGTTTGTTCTTCCGGGAGAGGATGATCCCCCAGGTAAGCTACTACCCTAGTCTGAAGGGGCACTTGACTTCCCGCAACAGGGGTCTGCTCCACAATACGGTTTCCATCTCCAGCCAAGTGAATTTTTAGCCCCTCTGTATCCAATAACGCAGCTGCCTCATTCCTTCCCATCTCCTCGATACTGGGAACCTCAACCATGGTTTCTTCCAGATCGAACACATCTTCTTGAGGAGTTACTTCTTTATAGTTTAACACATCTTCCATAATACGTCTAAACAAAGGTGCGCTTACCTGCGATCCCCATTGAGGACCTTTGACGCTACCATCTACAGCTACGTAAAGTACTACTTGGGGATCTTCTACCGGAGCGAAACCTATAAAGGATAGTATGTATTCTCCGTGTTTATAACTCCCGTCTTCTCCAACTTTTTGGGCTGTTCCTGTTTTTCCGGCAACTCTATACCCTTCAACAAACGCATTGGCTCCGCTACCTTCCAGTACCACGCTTTCCATTATCTCCGTCACTTGTTGGGAAGTATCTGATGAAATTACCTGACGTACTTTTTGGGGAAGGTTTTCCTGCACCACTATTCCCTCTTGGTTGACTACCTTTTCAACCAAATAAGGTTTTAGCAAATCCCCTCCATTGGCTATAGCCGATACGGCCATTACTTGTTGAAGAGGTGTAGTCGATATTCCCTGACCGAAAGAGGTGGTAGCCAACTCCAGGGGGCCAACCTCCTGGGGATCAAAGACTATCCCCTCCCCTTCCCCCGGATAATCAACGCCAGTGGCGCTACCAAAACCAAACCCTTCTAAATAATTAAACAATTTATCTTTACCTAATCTTTGGCCTAAAGTGATAAAACCAGGGTTACACGAACCCTCAACCACTTCTAAGAAATCTATCTCCCCGTGTCCTCCCCGATTAGAGGTCCAGCAACTTATCTCCGTTCCTGCTACTTCCTTTTCTCCAGTACAATCAATGGTCTCCTCTTCTTGGTATATCCCTTCTTCTATAGCTGCCGCCAAGGTGATCAGTTTCAAGGTGGAACCTGGTTCAAAACTGTTAGTAACGGGGTTTAATGGATAATTCTGGGAATCGAATTCTTCATGTTTCTGGGGATGAAAGTCTGGTTTGCTGGCAGCTGCTAAAATTTCCCCGCTAGCAGGATCCGCTGCCAATGCCATAGCCCTTTTAGGTTCATACTCCACCATGGCACGGTTTAATTCTCTCTCTATCACGTGTTGAATAGTCTCATCAATAGTAGTATGCAAATTTTTTCCCTCTTGGGAAGAAGCTACCCTTTCTAGCTGGTGAGGAATTTTTTCTCCTTTAGCATCGGTAGGGAAAAAGGCCCGGGTTTCCAAGCCTTGGAGTTCTTCCTGGTACTGAACTTCCAAACCGCTTAATCCCTGGTCATCCCCTACAAAACCCAGAACTTGGGAACCCAACCTATCTTTAGGATAGTAACGCTTTCCTTCAGGAGCAAAGGTGATCCCTTCCAGCTCTAAGTTCTTTACTTCCTGAACCGTGTCTTCTTCTACTCTTCTGCTCAAATATACCGCCGAACGTTCTCTGGACAGCAATTCCTGTAACCGTTCTTGGTTTTCATCCAAAACCGAGGACAGTTGGTGGGCAACCTCTTCCGAATCTTCTACCTGGGGGGGGATCCCCACCACTGTCTTCGCAGTGGCACTTCCTACTAATAGCTCTCCCCTTCGATCAAAAATATCTCCCCGGGGAGATTGAACAGGAATGCTACGATTCCACTGCTGCCAGGCCCCCTCTTGCAGTTCGTCAGCCTGTACTATTTGCAGCCAGGCCAACCTTGCTCCCAACAGCAGCATTAATACAGAAAATGCTACCAATAATTGAAAATTTCTCTTTGTTATCAAAGCGGAGTAATCTATTCCCGAGGGCAGCGAGCATCACTCCTCCCTTTGAGAATAACTGACTACTGACTCTTCTCTTGGTATAGTTACCAGCTGGTCTTGGTTGGGTCTTTCCATACCCAAATCATTACGGGCAATCTCTTCCAAGCGCTCCACCGAGCTGAGATTAGCCACCTCCAGCCTGAGCTTAGAAATACTATCCTGTTCTTCTGCAATTTGGTTTTCTAGTTGATAAATATCTCTGTTTAATGCTACCATACGGGCATACTGCCCTAAGGAAGCAATGGCCATTAACAAGCATGCTGCAATAACTCCCAGGAATAACCCTTGAATCTTAAGCTTTTTGGATGCCGGTTGCACACTGGCCCTGTTATTGACATGAGTTGAATAGTGCTGGTATTTCTCTCCTCTTCTCGCCCAGCCTATTGGTTGTTCCCGGCTATAATTTTTTGCCTCCTTCATAATATCCACCTTCTCTTTCAGTTTTTCTTGTTTTCTGTGCCACTCTCAGCCTGGCACTTCGACTCCTGGGATTGCTTGAAATTTCTTCATCTTCCGGGTACAACGGCTTAGGGGTTAGCAACTTTAAATCTTCAACACAACGGCACAGAGGAAGTTCAGGGGGGCAAGTGCATCGAGAGCGTTGTTTGAAAATTTGTTTAACCCTTCGATCTTCTAGTGAATGGTAACTAATCACTCCTATCCGCCCCCCCTCCCGAAGGAGCTCTACCCCCTGGGGCAAAGCCTCTTGTAAATTTTCTAATTCCTGGTTAACTGCCAACCTTAGAGCCTGAAACACTCTTCTCGCTGGATGCCCGCCTTTTCTTCTTCCGGCAGCTGGCACAGCATCTTTAATTACTTCCACTAAATCGGTAGTGGTCTGAAAAGGGTGTATTTTCCTTTTTTCCACAATAAAACTGGCTATACGTCCTGCAAACTTTTCTTCTCCATATTCCTTGAAGATTCGAGCCAAATCCCTTTTAGCATAGTTGTTAACCAAGTGAGCCGCTGTTTGCTCCAATTCCTTATCCATTCGCATATCCAAAGGACCTTGATGGTGAAAAGAAAAGCCCCGGTGGGGAGTTTCCACTTGGTAACTAGACACCCCCAAGTCCATCAATACGCCGTCTAACTGGGTTATCCCCTTTTCCTGGAGCAAATCTTGCATTTCACTAAAATTACCCTTTATAAATACCGTCCGATCTTGATAGGCCTTTAGCCTTTCCTTGGCTCGTGCTAGGGCGTCTTCATCCTGATCCAGGCCTATGAGCTTACCGTTTAAAGAAAGCGTCCTACAGATTAATTCTGCGTGCCCTCCGTCACCCAAAGTGGCGTCCAGATAAACTCCATCCTGATTAATCACCAGGTATTCTATCATTTTTTCAGCCAGTACCGGTTTATGAATGGACAAACCACCCTTTCCTCTATTCCCACCAAAATGAGGCCACCATCTTAGTTTTTATAGATCAAAATCAACCAGCTTTTCTGCCAATTGT
>CAZXDQ010000222.1:0-3911 GCA_964639405.1 uncultured Syntrophomonadaceae bacterium
AGCTGCCTGCACTTATTTATAGGGTATTTTTAGGATAGGCCTTTGCTGCACCAACAGCAGGAAGAAGAGGCCAATGCCTACCAAGAGCCCCCACTCGGGGCCAAACTGGTAAGTGATAAGCCCGATAAAAAGGGCATAACCCCTGCTGGTGGGAGTTTGAACTAACCTCATGGCGATGTATGCTGCAGCGAAACCGGTTAGGATCAGGGTGATAGAAAGAGCCACCGGCAGTATGGGCATCATAAAGTATACTACTGGAGCTATAAACAACAGGGGAAGGGCAGCCCAGTAGAAATTAATTGAGCCGGAGTAGATAGAATCCAGCTTTTCCCTGCCCTCTTTGTACTGCTCCACTATAAACACGGTAACTCCTGCCCAGATAGGGCCGTGAAGGGGGATAAAGGGACCGCCCATTAACAAGTGGCCGATGTTCCGGAAGGCAGTAGCAAAGTGGGTCCGGATGGGATCAATGTCTATTTTTTCGTCAGGTCTTTGCTCATCTGCATCACTTAACAGCGATTCACCAATAAGGAGGTCTCCGAACACGATGATGTAACAGACCAGGGCCAAAGGCAGCGCGCTCAAGAACATTTCCCAGCTGGGCCAGCCAATGTGGAAGGGCGACAGCATTCGGAAATACTCTCCGTAGTCAGGAACAATGAACCCGCTCTCATAGCTTATTTGGACCTCTCCCGTCAAAGTACCAACCAAGGCAGCCATCAGAAAACCTATGATCAGGGCGTTGGAAGAAAACAATGACAAAATCCGGCTTTGGTACTTTAAGCTTCCAAACCAAACGGAGAACAGGAGGATGAATACAATAGCCCAAACCACGGGCAGGGTAACGAACATCCCTTCATCCTGAATCCGGTCAAACTCTCCCAAAAAAGCCGCTATGGCAGACCCCAGGATAAGTCCCGATCTCAACTCTACTGGAATCCACTCAAAAAACTTGGCTCCCAGCTTGGTAATACCAAAAAATAGAAAGATAAGGGAGACCAGTATCATTAAGGCAGTAGTTGCCTGAATGGCTTCCACTCCCGGCTCATACCCGCCTAAAAACACCAGGATAAGAGGCAGGGCGGGAGTTATCCATCCCGGGGCATAGGGATCACCAAAAAGGAAAGCATGACTCCACACCCAGAACCACTGGATCAGAACCACACCCCAGGCCAGCTCAAAAGGCATCTGGAAGTATTCCATCATTAATGGAGCAATGGCTCCGCCGGTGGCTGTGGTCATCAAGGCCCCCTGGAGGATTATGGGCCAGGACATTTTAGTGTGAATCCCCGGGATCCTGGTGGTAAAAGGTCCCCATTTAAGTCCCGGTTCTACGTCGCCGTGCTTGCGCCTGGAATACATTTTCGCAATTCACCCCTTTTTTGTTTAATAGTACTAAGACTTCTGACCGCACCAGGAAGAACCGATCAAGCAAGAGGGAACCGGTAGTTTTGAAATCACCCCCTTTTCGTTGTGAGACTATTGCGATATTTCTTTCTAAAAAATTCTGCTGCCCCCCTCCCGAGGAGCAGCAGTTTTTCTAGCGGGAATTTATTCGACGTATTGTTCCCGCAGGGCTTTCTTGTTTAACTTGCCCACGCTGGTTTTGGGAATATCGTCCATGAAGACAAATTTGTCGGGAATCCACCACTTGGCCACCTTGTCCTTGAGAAATTCCACGATTTCTTCTTCGTTGACCTGCTCCCCTTCACTGGGCTTTACGCAGGCCATGGGCCGCTCCTGCCATTTCTCGTCAGGAACTCCAATCACTGCAGCCTCCATTACTTTGGGATGGCTCATGATCTTATTCTCCAGGTCCACCGAGGAAATCCACTCTCCTCCGCTCTTGATGAGGTCTTTGGCCCGGTCTTGAATAAGGATGAAGCCCTCTTCGTCTACAGTAACGATATCCCCGGTATGCAGCCATCCGTCTTTCATGCTTTCCTTGCTTCTTTCCGGCTCTTTATAATATTCCCCGGCTATCCACGGGCCTTTGAGGCAAAGCTCTCCCATTTCTTTGCCGTCCCACTTTATCTCTTGGCCTTCCTCGTTCACTACCTTCATTTCCAAGCCGGGAGCCAACAGCCCCTGCTTGGCTTTGACTTCGAACTGGGCGTCTTCATCCCAGTCTTCCATGTATCTCTTTAATTTAGTGCCTGTTACCAGGGGAGAGGTTTCCGTCATACCGTAAGCATGGAGAATATCTATGTCGTACTTCTTCTTAAAGGCTTTGATGAGATCTTTAGAAATAGCCGAACCTCCGTTGACCAGGGAGCGGACACTGCTCAGATCGTAGCTGGCGCCGCTTTCCAGGTGGTAGTAGAGCCCTACCCATATAGTGGGAACTCCGGCAGAAGTGGTGACCCGTTTTTCTTCCATCAGCTTGCACAGAGCTTCCGGCCGAAGATCACGCCCGGGCAGGACCACATCAGACCCCAGCCAGGTGCAGGCGTAGGGAATCCCCCAGGCTAACACGTGGAACATGGGGACTACCGGCATCACTATATCGCTCTCCGAAAGGTTTAGATAATCAGGGAGGGAGAGGACTAAACTGTGCAGATAAATGGAACGGTGGGTGTAAACAACCCCCTTGGGCAACCCCGTAGTGGCGGTAGTATAACACATGGCCGCGGGCGAATCTTCTGGTAAGTCTTCTGGGAAAGTGTATTCGGGAGAGGATTCTTTAAGAAGTTTCTCATAACTGTAGACTTCCGAAAGCTGGGTTTCAGGAAGTTCTTCCTTGTCGGACATTACCACTACTTTCTCCACTGTCTTTAAATGAGCCATGGCTTTTTCCAAGGCAGGAAGCAAGTCTTCGTCGATAAAAATCACTTTGTCTTCGGCATGGTTAATCACGTGGATCAAATGCTCGGGGAAAAGCCTCAGGTTCAGAGGGTGGATAACCGCCCCGCTGCAGGGAACCCCAAAGTATAGCTCCATGTGCCGGTGATTGTTCCAGGCAAAGGTGCCTACCCGGTCCCCCCGTTTTACCCCCAGGGTTTCCAGGGCATTAGACAATTTGCAAACTCGCTCGTAAAACTCCTTATAAGTGTAATCAGTATCCTTATCTAACCCCTTGGAGAAGATTCTCTTCTTGGGGAAAAGTTGACAACCCCTGTTCAGCATAGTTTTGATTAAAAGGGGATATTCCATCATCATAGTCTACCGCCGGATTAAACCGGCTCTCACCTCCCTCGTAAATTTTCTTAATCACCCTTGGGTTAATGCTTGATCCGGTTTAACACCTCTGCTGAAACTGGACCACATCTGCTACTGTTTATACTGGAATCTGAAGGACAATTTTCCCCTATCACCCCCTTGCCCATACTAAGTTGCATTTTGTTGTACTCTGGGAATGAGTAACTCAGGAACATAGTTGCGCTTTTACAAATATTCTCCTAATAGTCTATATTTCTACATCCATAGCCCTTTTCCTGGTCGATTTTAAAATTTTTTTTATATTGCAACCAAGGCGAGGATAAAAAAACTGGCTTCGGCAGCCCGGCGGCCCTAGCCTCTGATGAGGCCTTAGACCCAAGGCTTTGCGCCCCTGCCTTTCGACAGGTTTGCCCTTTCGGCCAGAACTTAGGAATTAATAGAAACCACAGAAAAATAAGTAACCTATACCCCTGCAGGGTGCTTGCTCCTAACTAAAAATGTACACGAATATTTTCCCTATAGCCAATTATTCTATAAATATGCAGTGATTCCTTCTTTTCGGATAAAATTTTATCCTGGGTTTAATAAAGCCCTGTCTTGGAATATATACATTCGAAAAGAAGGTTCTCTTACTTAAAATAGGGGTGGCTTCCTAGGCAAAACTATAAAATGTTACTACTCAGGCCGTTAAAAAGCGAAGATGGTCAGGTTGCTAATGGCGGAGTGACTGTCAACGAGGGCTAGAAGTAGCC
>CAZXDQ010000223.1:0-3907 GCA_964639405.1 uncultured Syntrophomonadaceae bacterium
GTTTTCCTCAAGAATTTGCCTTAATAAATACTCCAGAATCTTATTCTGGATATATGGCTTTAGTTCCAGAAAACTCAGAATGGAAAAACTTAACTCCGGCCCGCAGCGCCCTCTATATCCCTTTTAATCGTCCAATTAAAAATGTTTCCCGGATAAATTGTCCTGTCCTGGTAGTGAAAGCGGAAAAGGATTCTTTGATACCATCTGAGATAGTAGATAAGGCGACAGCAAAAATTCCTAACGCACATCTGGTATCACTTGATGCCGGCCACTTTGATCTTTATCAGGGTTCTTATTTAGAAAAAAATTTGTACTACCAAATAAAATTTTTGAAGGAATATCTGATAAAATAGAACTAATAATAAACAATATACTGCAATAATAATAAGGGAGAGTTACTATGCAAAAAAAGAAGATTATGCCCTGTTTGGACATAAAAGATGGTAGAGTAGTAAAAGGGATAAAATTCACTAATTTGCGGGATGCTGGGGACCCGGTTGAATGTTCTCGAGCTTACTTAGAAGCGGGAGCAGATGAGCTGGTTTTTCTGGATATTACTGCTACTGTGGAAAAAAGAAAGACTGTAATAGATTCAGTAAAAAAAGTGGCGGAAGTAACTTCCATACCTTTTACAGTGGGAGGAGGGATTTCCAGCTTGCAGGACGCGGAGGAAATACTATTTGCTGGGGCCGATCGGATATCTTTAGGCAGCGCAGCTTTGCAGTCACCCCAACTAATTAATGAATTGGCAGAAAAGTTTGGCTCCGATAGATTAGTAGTAGCTATGGACGTAGATTATGATGAAAATCAACCTTCGGGATATCAAGTATTTATGGACGCCGGCAAAACCGCAACCGGATTGGATGCTTTGTCATGGGCAAAGGAAGCAGTGGAGCGCGGAGCAGGAATAATCCTCCCTACCAGTAAGGCTTGCGATGGAGCGAAGGAAGGATATGATCTCAGTTTAATTAGTCTATTGAAAAGAAATTTATTGGCGCCGGTGGTAGCCTCAGGAGGAGCTGGAAAAATGGAACACTTTAAAGCTGCTGCCCAGGCGGGCGCAGATTATCTGTTGGCTGCCTCGGTTTTTCATTTCGGAGAAATTGGTATTTATGAATTAAAGCTATATTTAGACCGTAAGGGGATAGAGGTAATGCTTTAATAGCATCAACCTATATTTTTTTTAGTAAAAAATATTGACGGATCGAGGTAAGCCTTGCTATGATAAACTTAATTAAAGTTTACGTTAACGTTAACTAAATATTTTAGGGGGTTACATTTAGATTATGTTTGATCATCTTTTAAGCGAAGAGCAATTAAAAATTAGGGAAGAAGTGAGGGATTTTGTTTCTCAAGTTCCCCGTCAAATGATTTTTGACATGGATGCGGATAAAATTCGCTTTCCTAAAGAATTTTTGCAGGAGGCTGGCAGGCGAAATCTAATGGGATGTCGATATCCTGCAAAATGGGGAGGCAGGGATATGGACTGGAAAACTACTACCATGATTATGGAAGAGGTAGGAACCTTGGGATACATCTTTGCCTGCACCTTTGGGGTGGGGGCTGAGTTGGTTTGTGATGCCATCATTCAACACGGAACTGATTACCAAAAGGAGAAGTACGTAAAGCCACTGTTAGCAGGAGAAAAGTTCGCAGCTGAATGCCTTACTGAACCTAGAGGAGGATCCGACTTCTTTGGCGCTACTACCAAAGCAGAGGATAAAGGAGATCATTTCATTTTAAGGGGACAAAAAAGATTTATAGTTGGAGCAGAAGGGGCGGATTTCTTTTTAGTTTATGCCCGTACTAATCTTGACCCTGAGGCGGATCCCCGGGAAGCCCTGACTTGTTTTATTGTAGACAGAACAGAAGAGGTGAAGGTTGAATACATCTACGGCTTGATGGGTTGTCGGGGAGGAGGCACTGGTAGGCTAGTTTTCGATGATGTGAAAGTTCCTAAGGAAAATATAGTGGGAGAATTTAACGGTGCTTACCCAGTTTTCAATACTATGATGATACCAGAAAGACTGGGGACTTCGGCTATGACCATAGGCCCTGCCAGAGCCGCACTGGATGTAGCCACCAGGTATACCAGCCGCCGCAAGCAATTCGGTCAACCTATCAACCGGTTTCAAGGAGTCAGTTTTCAGGTGGCCGATGCGGCAAAATTATTGGATGCCAGCCGTTCACAAGTATATACTACCAGCTGCGCTGTGGATAACGGGGAGGAGGAGAGGTATATCAGGAGGATGATATGCCAAACCAAAAAATTTGTAACTGAATCCTGTCAGGAAACGGTAAGAAATTGCATGCAGGTAATGGGGGGCATAGGTTATACCAGTGTATACCCTATTGAAAGACATTCCCGTGACCTGGGTTTAGCTTCTATTTGGGTAGGAACTAATGAGGTTATGTCAGTAGTAAGTGCCCACGAATGGTACCGAGAATATGAACTGAGACGACAAACAGAAAAGAGAAATTATGAATACGACGCGGAAGAAGCGGAGGCAGAAGACGAAAAAATTTACGAATAAAGTTTTATTTGCTGGACTAAAAAAGGCCGGAGGAGAGTAAGTATAACTCTCTTTCCCGGCCTTTAATTGGGCATTGTTTTTTGTTAAAACAATGATTGAATCGGGGATGGAATTTGATTAGCTTTCAGGGTTTTCCTGTTCTTTGAGAATCTTTTTCTGGACTTTCCCGGTTTGAGTTTTAGGTAGGTCTTTTCTGATCACTACCATGGAAGGAACTTTATAGCGAGCCAATTTTTCTTTACAATATTCCTTAATTTCTTCTTCTTCTACTTCTTCTCCCTGCTTTGGAACAATTACTGCTTTTACAATTTCTCCGTATTTTTCATCAGGATGCCCAATGACAGCTGCTTCTTCTACTTTGGGGTGGTAGTGCAGAACTTCTTCTATCTCCCTGGGATAAATGTTTTCTCCACCTCGAATAATCATTTCTTTTATACGGTCCACAATCCAAAAATAACCGTCTTCATCCATATAACCAGCGTCTCCCGTTCGCAGCCATCCTCCTTCATGGATAGTTTCTTTAGTTTCTTCAGGCCTCTTGTAATAACCTTTCATTATGTTGGGGCCTTTGATGCAAATTTCTCCATAGGTGTTGGGAGGTTGAATGTTACCTTGCTCATCCATAATTACCATCTGTTGACCCCGTAAAGGGAGGCCTATGGAACCTATCTTACGCATACCGTAGTAAGGATTCAACGAACTGACGCAGGTCCCTTCGGTTAAGCCGTAACCTTCCAATATATGCAGGCCGAACTTTTCTTCAAAGTTGTGAAATAAAGAGACCGGCAGCGGGGCTGCACCGCAGATTACATAGCGCAGAGAACTAAGATCAGTTTCATCAGCTTGGGGGTCGTTTAATAGCACGGAAAGAATAGTGGGAACCGAGCTGAAAGTAACAGGGCGATACTTTTCAACAGATTCCCAAAAAAGGGCAGGATTAAACATTTGCAGCAGTGCTATGGTCCCTCCTGCCATTATAGGAGCTGTAACCGTAGCTACTTGGGCATTAACGTGGAAAAGGGGAAGGATCATCATGATGACTTCACCGGAGGACAAGGGTAGTAACTCTGCAGCCATGGCGGTGTCAGTGATATAGTTCCAGTGGCTGAGCAATACTCCCTTTGGTTTGCCGGTGGTTCCAGAGGTGTAAATGATAGAAATAGTATCGTCGGGTTCAACTTCCACCTTTTCTAAAGGTTCTCCTGATTTTCCTTCCAGAAGATCATTAAACACCAAACTGCCGTCTACTGGAGAGTCTCCTAAATAAATTCGGTGCTGCAATTGAGGGCATTGGTCCTTTATGTCTTCCACAACTTCTGCTAAAACTGGAGAAGCAACAATAGCTTTAGCTTCGGAATTGTTGACAATGTACT
>CAZXDQ010000224.1:0-3902 GCA_964639405.1 uncultured Syntrophomonadaceae bacterium
GGAAAATAGCCCAGGAGTTTTTTGAAGAGAACCGGGAAGTTAATTTGGCAACCGGAGAGGATTTTCCCGATGCCTTGAGCGGAGGTGTTTATGCTGCTTCAACAGAGACACCGGTTTTGCTGACTTTTTCCGATAAACTGCCGGAAGAGGTAAAAGACTATTTTGAAACCATCAAGGAAGAGCTGATCAGGGTGAGTGCTTTTGGCGGCCCGAAAGCTATTGGAGATGAGGTTCTCCAGGAAATAGAAAATTTGAGGCAATAAAATCGATGGCTAGATTCAGAAGGGAAAAAGATCACCTCCCTATGATCAATTTATTTTGGCTTTATTTTCCCTATGGAGAAGGGAATTTTTCAGATGTATCGAAGATATAATTAATGTCAGTAAGGCTTGAGCTCTTAGTAAGTAGGGAATTAAGTCGTAGTGTATATCATTAGATGATAAATAATCGACAAGAAATTTGGTGATAAAGGGTACAAGTAGGGAGATAGCGCAGGTGAAAAAATGGGGATAACTCACAAAATACTACCACGAGGAGTTTTAAATCATGATCGGTAGCATCTGCAGAAAAATGGCCGGAGTATTAAGGGGACTGTTTTTAGGAAAGGATTCAAGCAAAAGGCGAGCATTCACTATTGTTTCCTGTTTGGCCGGGTTCTCTTTTGTAGTGATTTTTTTGGGGGGAGTTGGTGGAGGAATTGCTGCTTCTTCAGGGAGTTATGTTCAGCCTGGTCAACCGGAGGAAGTAAAAGTGGAAGAAGAGGAAGGCCTGCCCTCGGTGGAGGCCCTTTGGAACCTGGATGAGCAGCTGCAGGAAAAGGAGGATCCTATCCGGTTCACCTATACTGCCCCGGTCCCTTTTACCGGGCTGAGTGTAGGTTGGGGGAATGCTTCGGAAGCAGAGAAGGCAGAAACTTTTTCTGGTGAAGCAAACTGCAGTTCAGATAAGAACTCAGTTACCTCTCTGGAGGAGGGAAAAGTTTGTTCCTGTCCGTCCTGTAGTCCCGAGGAATACGAGATAAGAGTGCGGAGCAAACCTTTAGACGGAGAATATAGCGATTGGCAAGAACTTAATCCGGGTAGTCTGGCGGGGGAGAATCCTTCGGGTCTTAACTGGTCGGGGCTTTATTTCACTCCTGAAGGTGAATCCCACCGCAGCTGGGAAGTAGAGCTGCACTTGCCTGGGGAGGAAGAGATTGAACAGGTATGGGTTTCGGCTGCGGATGCTTCCTGGCAGGGAGGGGAAGACCAAGAAGAAGAAAAGGTAGGAGTGCAGTCCACCGAAGAGGAAGATGAACTTTCCCCTACTTCCTTTGCAGGCGGAGAAATAGAGATAATTGAAAGAAGCGAATGGCTGAAGGACGTGGATGAGGATAAAAGAGAACCCAGCCTTCATCAGATTGACGTTTCCCATGGGGTAGTACATCATACTGCTACTGCGAACGAGCCGGACAATCCTGAACAGGTGGTCAGGAATATATGGAACTACCATGTGAACAGTCTGGGTTGGCGGGACATCGGGTATAATTATCTTATTGACCAGCATGGGAATATTTATCAGGGAAGGCATAACGAGGACTTGGGAGTTTTAGAAGTCCACGGCGCTCATGCTAGAGGCAAAAACTTTGAAAGTTTAGGGGTGTCTCTGTTAGGCAACTTTCAGGACACTTCTCCTCCCTCGGATGCCGTAGATAGCTTGGAAAAGCTGTTGGCCTGGCTCTTTAACCAGTACCGTTTGGATCCCCAGGAAAGTGCCGATATTGGCAACCTGGAGGATATCCCCCGAATTTGCGGACACCGGGATGTGGGGGCTACTGCCTGTCCAGGAGCAGAGCTGTACGAAAAGCTGCCGGAAATCAGGGAAGAA
The DNA here is from genome assembly GCA_964639405.1 of uncultured Syntrophomonadaceae bacterium. Taxonomy (GTDB): domain Bacteria; phylum Bacillota; class Dethiobacteria; order DTU022; family PWGO01; genus CAZXDQ01. Next base: position 1,867 of record CAZXDQ010000224.1, read on the forward strand.
GTGGCAACTCTCATGGCACAAGCAGAAGGATATCATTCTTTCACTATGGGGGCGGGCAGCGAAGAAGTGGGATCGGTATCTCCTGAGTTTATAAGCGGAAATCACTACCGGGACGGGACTGAAATCAGAATCAGAGCAGAAGAAAAGGTGGAGAGCTTCCGCTTTGACGGTTGGGAAGCCAGCGGCGGCACTTTTGAAGACCGTGAAAGTAGTGAGACGGTGTTTACCATGCCCGGAGAAGGGGCTGAGCTTACGGCTTCTTTTGAATATGACCGGGTTTTCCGAATCTCCGGTGAAAATCGCTATTATACTGCAGTAAAGATCAGCGAGGAAGCTTATAAACCGGAGTCTGCGGAGGTAGTAGTGCTGGCCAGGGGGGATGATTTTCCCGACGCCTTGGCAGGCGCACCCCTAGCACATCAGGGGGAAGGACCTCTGCTGCTTACTACCCCCCACGAGCTGCCGGAAATAACCAAGCGGGAAATAGAAAGGGTGCTGTCGGAGGAAGGCACTGTGTACCTTCTGGGGGGGACTGCAGCAATATCGGAAGATATAGAAGAAGAGCTACGGGAAATGCAGGAAGGAGAACATGAGGTTGAAAGGTTAGGCGGCAACAACCGATATGCCACTGCGGTGAAAATAGCCGAAACAATGACCAATTATCAGGATTCATCCTTCCCTGTTTTTCTGGCCACGGGAGAAGGTTATGCTGATGCGGCGGCGATTTCCGGTGTTGCTGGAAGGGAAGGGGGAACGGTGTTATTAACCACCCAAGATTCTCTTCCGGAAGAGACCGAAGAGTATTTAGAAGAAAAAGAAGACTCCTTGGAAGATGTTTACGTAATCGGCGGTGAAGCAGTGGTAGGGGAAGTTCCTTATTGGCAAGCAGGTGCTACCGAGAGGGTTTTCGGGGAAAACCGTTACGCCACTGCTGCACAAATAGCCGAAGAATTCCATGGTTATCCCCGGGAGCTGATTTTTGCTACCGGCAGGGATTTCCCCGATGCACTGAGCGGAGGCAGTTTTGCGGCTTCCCGGGAGGCTCCCGTTTTGCTCACAGCTAGCGAAAAGATGTCTCCCGAGGTGGCTGATTACCTGTTTGAAAGGTCCCAGGAGAGTGAAGAGGAAGCCGGCACTAACTTCTTCCCAGACCAGGGAGTCAGGATTTTAGGAGGAGAAAATGCCGTCTCAGAAGAAACAGTGGAGGAGATAAAAGAAGCGATTAAAGAATTGAAAGAATAAAATCATTCTACTATAAAAGGTTAACCACCAAAAGAAAGGAACATTTACCCTTTTGGCAACTGTATCATTAAATAACCCCACCTTAATTTATTTGGGGGAAGAAGGTGGGGTTAAATTTATTTTCTGTTTGCCAAGTTTTCTATTTGCCAAGCTGGAGGCTATTCCTCCTGGTATTGGGGGATGTCGAAGCGCAAAAGGTAATCGTCCAGTTGTTCGTACAAGTTTTCTAAATTAGAAACCTGTTTTTTGGCCCAACCTATATCGGTGGCGTACTGGTGGGTTCCCGGGTCATCGGGATTCCAGCGCATTTTATACAGAGTGTCTTGTTGGTACTTATTGTGGTGGATGTAATCTTGAGAAGCAAATTTAGCGCCGCCTATGATAGCTTCTTCCGGAGAAAACCAGCCTTCGTTATAGGCTCTTCTGGCTCCGTATTTATGGGGATCATCATCGTAAGCGCCAATGCCGAACATGTTGTAGACCTTCTTTTCGTCTTTTCCTTCTTCCAGCTCATCTTCGCTAAAAAATTCTTCTAGCTCTTCTTCGTCCATTACTTCTTTTAATTTAATTCCCTGGGCCAAAGAGCTGGTTCCTCTTCCGGTTTCGTGTAAGGCCAGGGAGGTGAGAAAAACCTCGTTGATATCCCATTGGGCTCCCCCCTCAATGAAGGCTGCGGCCTGTCCTTCCAGAATTCCTTCACCCTCTAATATTCCGTTAAGGCACTCCTGGTTAATTCCTGCCTGTCCTGATAAGAGTAGAAACTGGAAGATCCCTGCCGGTGCATTTATGCTGGT
>CAZXDQ010000225.1:0-3894 GCA_964639405.1 uncultured Syntrophomonadaceae bacterium
GGTGAACTCCTGCATTTCCAGATCCAGGCCCTCTTCTTCATCGTAGCCCAGTTCTTCATATACATCGTACAAGTACTGTGCTGCTTCGTGTTCCGCATCAGTGCCGTATGCTCGGGGGAGAAATTTCTCTTGGAGATCAAGGATATAATCCTGGATAACCTCTCCCTGCGGAGCTTCCACAGTTACCGTGACTTCCGCATCCACAGCAGTGTCTACGTCGTCTGCAAACTTAAAGCCTCGAGGAGCTAAGACCCTTCCCTCAAAATCATAGTCGCCCGACTCTTCGGCATCGTAGTCCACAGCTTCCCAGTCGGTAGTCCCTAAATATTCTTCACCATTTTCCGTTTCCCCTACATATAAAGTTTCCTCTTTCAACTGAGCCTTAACGTATTCCAAGTCCGTGCCGTATTCCGCCAGCACAGTATCTTTTGACACGGTAACTTCGTCGATCTCTTCCAACAGGTCTTCAATTTTAGCGCTTACCTCGTCTTGCACCTCAGCGGGAACTAACGCTTCACCGCCCAGAATAATTGCAGCGGTAAACTGATCGAACACGTCGTCCATATAGTCCTCTACGCACTCGGGAATGCTGCTGGTGTAGAGAATGGGTGCTTCGTGAATGGCGCCAAAATAACCGCCAGCCATGGCATCAGCTTTGCCGTCCCAGCCGTTAGCTACCAGGAAGTTCACCGGATCTTCAAAGAGATCTTCGGCTACAGCCACGCTGGTTTCATTACGGTCGTCACCGGATACCCGCTCAACGTCGAGGTCCATGCCTTCCAGCGCATCCACCACGTTCTCGCACACTACTGCGGTTCCCCCAATAATGGTAACCTCTTCAATGCCTTCTTCATCAATGAAGCCTTCAGTGGCTTCGGGGATCTCCCCATCATCAGTTACCTGCAGGATGGGGTCTCCATCCATTGCAGCCTTGGGTGCTACTGCCAGAGAATCGGCAGGTGCAAAGCCGTTTACGATGTATGCATGTTCTCCCACTCCAACTTCTTCTTCTACTCTATCCGCAATAGCTGCAGCAGTATCATACCTCTCGTCTCCTTCAATTCTTTCCGTGTCGTCTACCAGTGCGTCCAGCTCGTCCGCCACATCGGCAGAAATAGCTGCTTCTCCGCCTAGTATTATGGCTTCCTCTGCGCTCAGCACATCAATAGCATCTTCAGTTTCACCAGAAAGTTCCTCGCCTTCTGTTAAAAGCACAGGAGCATCTAAAGCATGGGCTAGTCCGCTTCCTCCCAAGCCATCTGCGAACTCCCAGCCTTCAGCAATAATTACGGTGTCCGCTTCATGGTACGCTTCAAGAGCAATCTCTTTTGAGGTTTCCCAGCGGTCATCACCTGCTAAACGTGATACTTGACCATCATCTTCTTCGGCAAAGACCCCGCCTGCAAACAGGCTCAAGGCAAACGCCAATGCCACTAGAACCGCTAGTGTCCTCTTGACTTTCATCTCAAAACTCGACCTCCTTTTACGATTTGTAAATCACTCTCCTTATAATAGAAGTGTGATGCTTTCTGTTCGCCACTCCCCCCTTTCACAAGCTTTAAATTCTAGTCAATCTCCGCTTTATGTGTTTACATCTCCCGCTTTAGAGAAACAAAAACGAAGAGAACAATCTTTATTGCCTTGGAGGGTTGACAAAGGCCGAAGCCGTAACCCTTTCCTTGCCCTCTTAACCGCTAGAGCTTTTAATAGTTTTGGGAATATTACAACTATCACCACACCCATCAAGGTCGCCCACTGCCTACGCAAAACAATAGTCTAAAAGCAGTTAAGTCCGAGGTAAATGGAAGGCATTAACTGCTTTATTGCGTAGGAAAATTCAAAATACGTTTCTTTTTCATATTTCTACAGACTGCTGCAAAATCCTTGCAGTTTTAGTCATCGGTTCTATATTAGCTAATTTTTGCATCATACGAGTGTTGTTTTTTTGCCTTACAGCTTCCAAAATTCACGAGACTAATATCGCATTAGTATAATTTCACCAATTAAATAAAACCGTCAAAACTCCCCCACCTTCAAGATGAGAGACTATTTTTTGTCTTTGGAATAGGGGATTATCTGATCAGGTCACAAGTTACTCTCCATGCAAAGTAAAAGCTTACTCTTTAAGCTCCAAACGCAAAACTAAAAATTAAATATGCCGCAATTAATCAAAAAAGTATTATTGTTTTGCGGGTGTGTATAATTTAAGTAGGTAAACGGGGGTGGTACGTAGAAAGAGACCTCCGGCGGCTAGAAGCCGTACTCCCAAACTCCCAATTAAGGAGGTGGAGGTCTCTTATGTTCAAGATTCGTCAGTTGGTATGGGTGGTCCTTCTATTAGCAAAAGGAATTTTTAAGATTTTACAAGAGACATCTGATTTTAAGCGTTTGGAGGAAGAAGTTGGTGGTTTGGTTCAACAGGCAACTTCTCAGATGCTTTATCATGCATTAGAAGAGATTGACCAAAAGCTATTAGCGCAGAGGGAAGAAAGTTTAAGGGTAGTAGGTAAGCGGCAGCGGACGCTGGTAACCAGTGCGGGAGAGATAACTATTCAGCGTCGTATATATAGACAAAGGGATGGTACCTACCGGTTTTTGTTGGATGAAGCCTTAGGTTTAGAATCCCATAGGCGCATTAGTCCCCGGATGCAGGAGATGGCCTCGGAACTTGCCACAGAGGTACCTTTTCGGCGGGCTGCTGAAATATTGAACTATTTGGTGCCTGGAGTTAATTCCATGAGTGTATGGAATGCGGTGCAAGAAGCAGGAGAGAGGGCTTATCAGGAAGCAGAAAAACTCAAGAAATCAGTTTTTGAGTATGGAGAAGGCCCTGAAGGTGAAGAGGCTGCGCAGCAATTATACATAGAAGGAGACGAGGTTCATCTGAAACAGCAGCGTGGTGCTAAAAAAGGGATGGGTTTAAAGCTGATAGTGGGTTATGAAGGCAAGGACAATTCTCGATTACAAAACCGCTATTCGGTGGCGGGAGTTGCCAGTGGACCTGAGATATGGGACGAAGCCAGCTGTTACTTTGGGTGCAAATGGTCTTTATCGCAGGTGGAAAAGATTCGCATCGGTGGAGATGGGGCAGACTGGATAAAGCAAGGGGTGGAACAGTTTTCCCATGCCAGTTATCACTTAGACCCTTTCCATCTTCGCAGGCGGCTTACTGAGGCGTTAAGTTTCAGCAGTTCTGCCTATCAAAAGGTATGTGAAGGGATTGCCGAGTTAGATCGAGTGGCTACCATGGAAGCCTTGGATCAAGCGCTGCTAAGAGTAAAAGGAGCTCGTAAAAAGAGGGTAAAAGAATTAAAAACATACCTCCAGGATAACTGGGAAGGGATCGTGCAATTACCAGAAGAAGAGCGAATGGGAGCTATAGAGGGGCAAGTCAGGCACACTATTACCCGCCGGATGAAAAGGATTGGGGCCAGGTGGACCCAAGAGGGCGCTAATCGAATGGGAAGGCTGCTGGCAGCCAAATCCAACGGTGAGCTTAGTAACTATGTAAATAACCCGGAGATTTCTTTGGGAGACTTAGTAGATTTAGAGAAACCCATTAAAGAAGAAGCGGTGAAAGAAAAGGATATTGAAGAGGAACTCAGAGGAAGTATGCCGGCCCTCAAGGGTCCTCATGCCAGCAGGTTCTGGGTAAAACACGTGCTTAAGGAACTAGCTTCTATTCAATAGAGCGCTTAAGAAAATTTCGTTTGGGAGTTTTACCTACTAAGGGTTGACACAAACTTACCGCTTTTTTGTTTGATGTTAGTTGACCCATGGGGATATAGGAAGTGGGATACTCAAGGATAATATTTTTCTACCCGGTTTTTGCCTTTTTCTTTAGCTCGGTATAAAGCCTGATCAGCCCGGAATATGGCTAAATTTATAGTATCT
>CAZXDQ010000226.1:0-3857 GCA_964639405.1 uncultured Syntrophomonadaceae bacterium
CTCAACTGATTAAAAAGATGCAGTGGTAGTACCGGCTCCGGGTGGAGGCGGCACTGAAACCAGGTGCTGGCCTGTTACCGGGCAAGGCTTCGTCAGCTACTTCTGGCACTTGTTGACAGTCACACCGTCATTAGCAACCTGACCATCTATGCTTTTTAACGGCCTGAGTAGTAACTGTTAATTTTCCTAAGGATAGCCCAGGAGTAGATGGTTAGTTGGCAAAAAGCGCGTTGCAGGATTTTGGAGAGCTTTGTCGAATTTTTTGAATGCTGAAACTAGTTAACCGGTTGGGGGTTAAGTCATGCATGTAGGTCACAACCTGAGATTGGAACAGGCCCAAAAGTTAATCATGACTCCTGAGCTTAGGCAGGCTATTGCTCTCCTGCAAATGTCTTCTCTGCAGCTCATTGAGTATGTGCAGGATGAACTAACCAGCAATCCCGTATTGGAATGGGAAGAGGGAGAGGAAGAGAAGAAAGAAGAATCCTCCGAGAAAGAAGAAACGGAAACCCAAACCAAGGAGGAAGAGTTTCCCTGGGAAGAATATTTTCAAGAAAATTTCTACGAAGCATCTTCAATGGCTTCTCCCCAAAAGGAAGAAAGCAGCAATTATTCCCTGGAGAATTTTTGCAGGAGAGAAGAAACCTTTTTCGATGCCTTGTTTTTGCAGTTGCGCGTCCTTCTGGAAGAACAGGAGCAGCCTTTGGCGGAGTTCCTGATAGGTTGCCTGGATGCCAATGGATACCTGCGTATGAAGGTGGATGAGATCGCCCATACTTTAGAAGTGCCAGCAGAGCAAGTAGAAAAAGTGTTGGAAGTAATGCAGCACAATTTGGAGCCTGCAGGTATAGGAGCCAGGGATTTAAGGGAATGCCTGTTACTCCAGCTTAAACGCTGTGTGTATTATCCTCCCTTGGCGGAATTCCTCGTTCAGGATTATCTGCCGGCAGTTGCGGATGGACGATTCAGTTACCTGGCAGAGAAATTTAACGTAAGCCTGGATGAGCTCATGGAAGCAGTAGAATTCATCAAAAGCCTGAACCCCAAGCCGGGGAGTTTATTAGGTCCTGTTTCTGATACCCGTTACATTGTCCCCGATGTTTTGGTAGAGAAGGTGGAAGGAGAATACGTAATCACCATTAACGATAATGTTTCACCCCACCTGAAGATTAATCCCTATTACCGCTCACTATTACAGCGCCAGGAAGGGGAAACTACCACCTTCGTAAAAAAATGCTTGGAGCGCGCTCTCTGGCTGGTGAAAAGCATTGAACAGCGCCGTTTGACCCTCTATCGGGTAACGGAATATATCGTTAAGGTGCAAACAGACTTTTTAGAGCGTGGGTTGAAGCACCTTCAGCCCCTTACCCTTAAAGAGGTGGCCGAAGCTTTAGAGATGCATGAGTCTACAGTCAGCAGAGCTACAGCTAACAAGTATCTTCAAACCCCCCGGGGGGTTTTTCCCTTCAAGTTCTTTTTTTCTACTCGGGTTCCGGGGGAGAACGGACAGGGTTATTCTTCCACCAGCATCAAGACTTATTTGGAAGAAATCATCAATGAGGAGCCTTCCCATCGTCCCCACAGCGATAATAAGCTAGCTGCCCTCCTTCAGGATAAAGGCATTAACATATCTCGGCGCACAGTAGCCAAATATCGAGAAGAGATGATGATTCCTGCTTCCCACAAACGCAGGCGCAGTTAAAATTTTTTTTAAGAAGATGCTTTATTTTTCTTCTGCTTTAGACTAGGAGGATCAAGGAATTTATCTTAAGCTGTAGAACTATTTAGAAGGCAGACAGAAGATTTTTTGCGTACGGGGTGAAATAAATTGCGGAAGAAGACCATTCGGGATGTGCAAGTGGACCATCGGAGGGTACTGGTAAGGGTAGATTACAACGTGCCGATAGAAGGGGGAAAAGTAAAAGACGATACTCGAATTCGCTTTTCCCTTCCCACCTTGGAGTATCTGTTGGAAAAGAACGCTAAAGTTATTCTCCTTTCCCATTTGGGGCGTCCCCGGGGAGAAGCACAGGAAGGTTTAAGGTTGGATGCGGTAGCTCAACGGTTGGCTCAGCTGTTGAACCGAGAAGTGAAAAAAGTGGATGAAGTAGTAGGAGAAGAAGCCCGGGAAGCGGCAGCTTCTCTTCAAGCTGGAGAAATATTGTTGTTAGAGAATCTCCGGTTTCACCCGGGGGAAGAAAAGAACCATCCAGATTTGGCTGGGCACTTGGCAGAACTAGGCGATTTATTCGTAAATGACGCCTTTGGTGCTGCTCACCGGGCCCACGCTTCCACTGAAGGAATAACCCGGCACTTGCCTTCAGTGGCAGGTTTGCTGATGGAAAAGGAACTGATCGCCCTTCAAAAGAGTTTGACCAATCCCTCTCACCCTCAAACAGTGGTGCTGGGAGGGGCCAAGGTTTCTGATAAAATTGGGGTAATCAAGCGCTTTGCCCAAACAGCAGATAACTTGCTGATTGGAGGGGGCATGGCTAATACATTTTTAGCCGCCCAAGGGTATTCCCTGGGAGATTCATTATACGAAGAAAAAAGCCTGGAAGAAGCGCGGGATCTGCTGGAGTTTTTCCAACAGAGCTCTGCCCGGGTTTTTCTTCCCCTCGATCTGGTAGTAGTCCAAGAGCTGAAAGAAAATGCCTACCACCGGGTAGTCAAGGTGGAGGATTTCCCTCCGGGCTGGAAAGGGGTAGACGTGGGCTCCGCTACAGTGGAAGCCTTTGGGAAAGTAGTGCAGGAAAGCCGGATGGTTATCTGGAACGGTCCCCTGGGAGTTTTTGAGATTGCCCCCTTTCACCGGGGCACGGAAGAGGTGGCCCGGGCAGCCGTTGGAGGGGATGTTTACTTACTGTTAGGAGGCGGTGATACGGTAGCAGCCTTTGAACAGATGGGATTGGCTGGAGAAGTAGATTATGCTTCTACCGGAGGAGGCGCCACCCTGGAGTTTTGGGAAGGGCGGGAGCTTCCCGGGGTGGTTGCCCTGGAAGATAAAGTCCCTTAAAAACATTAGCCTTGCTCATCCGGCGTGGTTAAATAGAATATGCCGAAACTGGTTTGCAAAAAGGCAAATTTTGATTCCAAGAAGGAGGCGTAGTTAATGATTTTAGCGGCAAATTGGAAAATGCATAAAACCTCCTCGGAAACGGTGGAGTTTGTGGAAGTTCTGCAGGAAAAGGAGGTAATTAGTAAAGGACTCCAGGTAATAATTTGTCCCCCCTTTACCTCCCTGGCAGCGGCTCGAGAAAAACAAACCTCAGAAATTTGGTCTCTGGGAGCTCAAAACGTCCACTGGGAGGAGGAAGGAGCTTTTACAGGCGAAATTTCTCCTCTTATGCTTAAAGATTGGGGAGTGGAATATGTGATCGTAGGTCATTCGGAGAGGCGGCACCTGATGGGCGAAACCGATGAAATGATCAACCGCAAGATAAAAACTCTTTTCCAACACGAGTTGCTGCCTATTTTCTGCGTAGGGGAAACGGAAACAGAGCGGGAAGAGGGCCGTACCGAGGAAGTGCTTAGACGGCAGGTGCAGGAGGGATTACGCGAAGTGAGGGAGGATTTACTACCTAGGTTGATAGTGGCCTACGAGCCCGTTTGGGCTATAGGAACTGGCAAAGCAGCCACCGAAGGAGATGCCGCCAAGGCGGCTGGCTTGATAAGAAACACCGTGAAAGCAATGAGCAAGGAGGCGGGGGAGCGACTCCAGATTCTCTACGGAGGCAGCGTTAAAGCTGCCAATATAGCTCAATTCCTCTCTCTGGAGGAGGTCCAGGGGGCTTTAATTGGTGGCGCCAGCCTGGATCCCGAGTCCTTTGCCGGGCTAATTCAGGCCTCCCAGGGAG
>CAZXDQ010000227.1:0-3851 GCA_964639405.1 uncultured Syntrophomonadaceae bacterium
CAGCTCCTGGACGTACTGGGGAATAAAGACTTTTACGTCTACCTGGAGCAAAGTGCCGTCTAAATCCAATAGCAGGCCGGAGAATTTTTTTGATGGCATGCCGCTGCTCCTTTCCGTTTTAGTTTTCAGGGTTAGCTTTTAGGTTGATTGAGGCTTACGGTTCCTGCTGATCGGATTGATCAGGGGAAGGTTGCCCCTGTTCCTTGGAGCCCATGGCTTCCTCTATGGCTTCGCTGATGATTTTTTGTACGTCCTCTACCATAACAGCAAACTGGTATTCTTTCTCCAGGTAATCTTTTGCAGTAAGGTTCATGTTTACAATTTCTGATAGTTTGCGTATTTTTTCTTCTTCCTGGCTGGTTTCCTGGTTTTCCATCTGTTTTTTTTGGAGTTCCATTTGTGCCTGGCGAAAATCGTTAAGCATTTTGCTGGCGGTGTCGTCTCCCTTTAGTTTTTGCGCCGCCTCTTTGAATTCTCTAAATTGAGAAGAATTGCGGATAGCTTTAGCCAAGGCGTGGGCATGGTCGTATACATTCATGGGGGTAGGCCTCCAATCTCTTTTTATGCTTCTGAAAATAAATTATAAACAATATTACCCTCCTCGTGCAAGTTTTTGGTTAATTTTCAGCCTTTTCCGGGAGTATCAATTTTACGGTTCTTTCCAAGAAATTTAGGTTATGATATAATAACATATGCTTTAATACTATTTCCTTGAAGAGGAGGTATGCATTTGGCTTCGGAGTGCATTTTTTGCAAGATCGCCAACCGGGAAATGGAAGCAGAGATAGTCTACGAAGACGATGAGATCATGGCTTTTAAAGATATTCACCCGGCGGCACCGGTACATATTCTGGCGATACCCAAAAAGCATATTCCTTCCCATCAGGAAATAAAGGAAGAAGACACACCCCTGGTAGGCAAAATCCATATAATTTTGCGGGAACTGGCCCAAGCCTTTGAAGTAGAGCAGGAAGGTTACCGGGTGGTGGTTAATTGCGGACAACACGCAGGGCAAATAGTTTACCATCTGCATTTCCACTTGCTGGGTGGCAGGCCCTTAGATACCATAGCCGGTCCCCGGGGAGGATGAAGGTGCATTTAACTTGTGCATGACCATAGATTATTGGCAGGCAGTAGGGAGTAGTTCTGTGTTTATTTGGAAGGCGGAAGGGGGGATATCAAGTGGCAAACGTTAGAGTAGGCAAAAACGAAAACCTGGATAAAGCTCTCCGCAGGTTTAAAAAGCAGTGCGCTCGCACTGGAGTATTGTCAGAAGCAAAGAAGAGAGAGCACTACGAAAAGCCCAGCGAACGCCGCAAGAAAAAATCGGAAGCGGCCCGGAAGCGCAAGGGAGGAAAGAGATAGGCGGTTTGCAAATGGGAAATTTTTTTTCTCAGGCAGGGCTCGATTTGGATTAATTATAACCAGGCAAGGAGGTAGTCCGGTTGTCCCTTAAGGATAAATTGGCCCAGGTTCAAAAAGATGAAACCAAGAAAAGGAACCGTTTTAAAGTTAACGTTATCCGGGGGCTCCGATCGGAACTGCAGAATGCGGAAATTGAGAAGCAATCTTCCCTCACACCCGAGGAAGAATTGGAAATTTTGCAGCGGGAGATCAAACGCCGGAAAGAATCCCTTGCTGACTATGAAAGGTCCGGCAGGAAAGACCTGTTGGAGCAGCTTAAAGAAGAAGTGGCTATTTTAGAGGAATATCTTCCCCAGCAACTCTCGGAAGAAGAACTGAAAGAGATAGTGCGTCAAGCCATAGAGGAAACAGGGGCGATATCAACCAAAGATACGGGGAAAGTCATGGGGAAAGTAATGCCCCAAGTTAAAGGGAAAGCGGACGGAAATCAGGTTAAAGCTATAGTGGAAGAGATGCTTTCCTGAGCATGCTCGGGGTTAATTCCTGGCAAAGGGGATTAGAGAGGATAGCCATGAACAAAAAGTGGCGTCGTGCTGTTTTTATTTTGTTATTTTGCACGGGCTTAACGGGGGTCTTGATTGCCCCCGTTAATTTTTCTTGGGCGGAGACAGATGCTCCTGGAGAGGTGAAACTGATACCGGTAGAAGGGAGCATAGACCCCGGCACCTCCAGCCTGGTGTCCCGTTCTTTGGAGGAGGCAGAGGCCAGGGAAGCATCGGCGGTGGTGCTTAAGCTGGATACTCCTGGAGGTTACCTGGATGCAGCGGAATCTATTCGTCAATCCATGGATGGCTACCCGGATCCCATATACGCTTTAGTAGAGCCCAAGGCAGTTTCTGCAGGAGCCTATCTGGCTTTGGCCTGTGATGAAATCTATATGACCCCGGGCAGCAGGATGGGAAACGCCGAACCTCAACTGCTGGGCGGAGGTGCGGTAGACGAGAAGTTGGTTTCTGACTGGGAGGGGGATATGAGATCCCTGGCTCAAAGGAACCAGCGGGACGAGGAAATAGCTTCGGACATGGTCCGACGCAACCTCACCCTTACTGATGGGGAAGCACAAGAGCAAAGTTATAGCGAGGGGACTGTAGATTCCCTGGAGGCTCTTTTAACGGAGCTGGGATTGGAAGATGCCTCCCTGGTGAGGAAAAACCCTACCCTGGCTGATTCCTTAGTAGGTTGGGTTACTAGCCCGGTGGTTGCTACCCTGCTGCTCACCTTGGGGCTGGGGGGGCTTATCCTGGAAGTGCTCACCTCGGGGTTTGGATTGGCGGGAGGAATTAGCATCCTTTCCTTTGCCCTGTATTTTGGGGGGCATATCCTGGGGGATCTGGCGGGTTACGAAGTTATACTGTTGTTTGTCCTGGGAGTAGTGTTTATGCTGGTGGAGGCTTTGATGCCTGGCTTCGGTGTTTTTGGCGGCGGCGGACTTATCCTTACCCTGGTCTCTATTGTATTGGCGGCTTCTACCACGGGGGCAGGCCTTCGCATGCTGGGGGCAGCTATACTCCTGGCGGGAATATTGCTTTTCTTTATCCTGCGCTATCTTAGCCGTCGGGGGGTCCTGCGACGTTTTATCCTGGAAGAAGCGGAAAATAAAGAGAAGGGATACGTGGCTCCCCGCCAGCAGGAAGAACTGATGGGCAAAGAAGGAGAAACGGTCACTCCCCTGCGGCCCTCTGGTACCGCTATTTTTGAAGGGAAACGGGTGGATGTGGTGAGCGAAGGAGATTTTATTGACCGGGGTGCCAGGGTAAAAGTTCAGTACCTGGAAGGTTCCCGGGTAGTGGTTAGAGAAATTGACAAGGAATAAAATTTTTACCAATCTTTTCATTAATTGCTATGATATAATTAATTGTAAGAAGTCTCAGCGGGTTAGAGACCATCAAAATGGATAAAAAAGGAGGCAGGCAGCATGGTAGCGGAGGCAGGGTTGTTGTTTTTTCTGATTGTAGCGGTACTGGTAATATTAGCTCTGGTAATTATTTTCAGCGTGATTCCCTTGGGGTTGTGGATTTCCGCGTACGCCGCGGGAGTCAAAATAGGGCTTTTTACCCTGGTGGGGATGCGGCTGCGGAGGGTTATTCCCGCCCGTATAGTGGCTCCTCTTATTAAAGCCAATAAAGCGGGCTTGGAATTGGCGGCTAATAAACTGGAGGGTCATTATCTGGCAGGGGGCAATGTAGATCGGGTGGTCAACGCCTTGATTGCTGCCCAGAGGGCTAATATTCCCCTCCCCTTCGAGCGGGCGGCAGCCATAGACCTGGCGGGGAGAAAAGTATTCGATGCGGTGCAGATGAGTGTTAATCCCAAGGTGATAGAGACCCCGATAGTAGCAGCGATGGCTATGGATGGCATCGAAGTTAAAGCCAAGGCCAAGGTGACGGTGCGGGCTAACATTGATCGCCTGGTGGGTGGTGCCGGGG
>CAZXDQ010000228.1:0-3840 GCA_964639405.1 uncultured Syntrophomonadaceae bacterium
AGGGCTCCTCCTCTTTGGATAGAAACCGGGTTAGATCCACCCTTGGTCTTTAGCTCAAGCAGCCCGTTCCTGGATACGCCGTTTGGCTTCCCGGGGCACTCCCAGCAGCAGGATCAACACGGAAAAGGGCAGGCCGAATAGGATGGGATCGGTTTCCCAGATGAACACTACTTCTCCTTCCAGTTCCCCAAAGTGCATCCAGCCGTAAAGCTGCCCGATAACAGTCAGAGCGGCGCCGGTCACCATAGCTGCCATAGTAGTTTTGGCCGCTATCCGGGCCTTGGGCCAGAAAATCAAAGCCAAGAAAACCGGGGCCATACCGGCAGCCATCACCCGGCCACCCAACCACAGGAGTTCCAGAACAAAGGGCATGGCATGGCCGACTATTGCCGCAATGACTATAACCAGCAGCAAGCAAAACCGCTGTACCCACACGATCTTTTCCCTGGTGGCCTGTTGGTTGATCAGCCGCTGGTAGACGTCCAAGGAGAGGTTGGACGAGATCCCTAAAATACAGGAACTAATAGTAGACATAGCCGACGAAATCAGCACGATCATAAAGAAAATCCCTACGTAAGGCCCGTACAGGTAAGCCAGCTCGATAAAGGCGTCATCAGGATAAATATCGGGGTAAAGGGCTCTGCCTATGGTTCCCAGGACAAAGGGCACCATATACCAGAACAAGGCCAACAAGCCGCCGCCCAGGAAAGCTTTCTTTGCCGTCTCGTCGTCTTTAGCCGCCAATCCCCGTTGGATTACCGTTTGATAGCCAAAGGTAATAAAAACTCCGGTGAGGAGCCAGCCGATGCTCTGGGGCACCCCGGCGCCCCACACTTCCAGGTGGGAAGAGGGCACTTCTGCTGCAATCATTGACCATTCGCCCAACTGGGCTACCGCCAAGGGAATCATCAGGGTAGTGCCAACTATTATCAATACACTGGCAATGGTATCGGTATACAATACCGCCCACATTCCCCCGGCACCAGTATACAACAGCACCACGCCTATAGTAATTAAGAGGGCAGTAAACAAAGTCACGTCAAATAAGTCCTGAAAAATAAAGGCCATAGCGATGGAAATACCAGCGGTGACCCCCATATCCCTGCCCAGGCCTAAAACCAGGGCTACCAGGCGGTGGGAGACCCCGAAATATTTTTCGAAAAATTCCGGGATGGTGGTGATGCCGGTTTTACGTAGGCGGGGTATCATAAAAAAACCCAGCCACACAGTAGCCAACATGAACGCGCCCCCCGACCAGTAACCGGAAATACCCACCGTGTAACCTGTTCCACCGTAACCAAGGAGGGTTGCCGTATTAACCCAGGTGGCAAAAATACTGCCTGCTACAATAAACCAGGGAGCCTGACGCCCGGCCAAAATGAAGGCATCGGAGCCCGTTTTGGCCCGGCGGGTGAACCAAATTCCCAGGCCCACCATGACAATGAAAAAGAGAGCGATAAAAATATATGCAAAAATCATTTCATCCAAAACTCCATCACCTCCCAGCGGATTAAACTACTAATTATTCCTTTAAATCCCTGAAACTAACTACCATTCTTTACCCCCTCAACTGAGAAGGAAACTCCAAAGATACAGATAGAGGACGAATATCACCACGCATCCCACAAAGGACAGCACCACCCACAGGGGAGGGGACGGCACTTTATCCATGGGATCTTCCCGCAGAGGATCAAAGGACATTTTGGTTCACCTCCCTTCTGCTGGTTTTAATTTTCTAAGCCGGATTTCACCGCGCGCACCAACCGAATAGAACAGCTTTAATATCATAATAATGACGATTTACTAACTTTAGTCGATTTACTGTCTTTACTTACCGATTTACTTTCTTTACTTAATGGAAGCGCCCATCTTCCCCGGGTAAAACACTGGAATTGAGACTCCCCCATTAACTTAATTCGCAAAAATTATGCCAAAAAAAAACTGCACCCCTTTATCAGTTAAAAAGAGGCGCAATCACCCACATAAACTGTATTTTTTAAAAATGGTGCTGGATTTGAAAATTTCCTCAAAAGCAACACCAAAACCTTTGCTATCGAGGCGTTTCATTTATGCAACAATACTTCCCGCCCCACCAGAAACCTCATGCAGTAGAGCTTTTCCACTGCAACCATAAAAGCCAGGGAATTTACTGTTTCACTGTATAAACGTGTTTCATCTACGTAACATCCAGGCGGTGTTTTTTCAGCTTCCTGCTCATGGTGGCCGGACTTATTTGCAGGCTGGCAGCAGCCTTCCTCAGAGAAGGATACTCCTGCAGGGCTGCCAGGAGCAGTTCCCTCTCCACCCGCTCCAAAACCTGGTTCAATGAGCCTTCTTCCTTCTCTCCCTCAATAAAACGCCTTTCCCTTTTCAGATAATCAGGCAGTACCTCTACAGTGATATTGTCCTGGTTGCTGGCCACAAAGAGGTACTCCACCATATTTTCCAATTCCCGGACGTTCCCCGGCCAACTGTACTGCCTCAAAGCCGAAACCACCTCCGGGGCTATGGACTTATTGCCCCCGTAGCGGTGGTTCAAACTCCGCAAAAAGCTGTGGATCAAAGGAGCGATCTCTTCCTTTCTTTCCCGCAACGGGGGCACTTCTATCGGCACCACATTCAACCTGAAAAATAGGTCCTCGCGAAATTCTCCCCGGTTTACTTTTTGGTAGAGGTTTTGGTTAGAGGTGGCAATAATCCTCACATCCACTGCTTGAGGGGTAGTTTCTCCAATAGGAGCAATTTCTCCGTCCTGCAGGGCCCGCAGTACTTTAGGCTGCACTTCCAGGGGAATCTCCCCCACTTCGTCCATGAGCAGGGTCCCCCCGTGCGCTAACTCAAAATAACCGGGCTTGCCTTCCGCTTTTGCCCCGGTAAAAGAGCCTTTCCGGTATCCAAATAGCTCCGACTCTATCAGGGTAGAAGGAATAGCCGCGCAGTTGATTTTGATATACGGCATTCTGCTCCTTTCGCTCTGTTCATGGATAAACTTAGCAATTTTCTCCTTCCCCACCCCGGATTCGCCCTTAAGGAGCACGGCGCTTTCGTGCGCGGCGGCGCGGGCGGCAAAGTCCAGAACTTTAAGCATATTGCTGTTCCGCACCACCATATCCCCGTAAACTTTAGTTTGCTCCCTTAATTCGTGCAGCTCATGCTGGTAAATATTGCTTAGCTGGCGGGCCTTTTTTAATTCCTTCCGCAGGTTCAGCAGTTCGGAAATATCCCGGACGTTGCAGACCACCCGCATTATCTTCCCCTGCTCATCGAACACAGGTGTACAGGTAGCCAGGGCCTTTTTGCCCGTCACGTAATTGTGCCTGACGCTCTCCGTCTTTTCACTCTCCAGGGATTTCAAGACCTCTGAATCGCTGAACATGTTATCCTCAATCAACCGGGCAATGTTGCGCCCTACAATTTCATCCCGGTGAAGCCCCGTAATCCTCTCGTAAGCGCTGTTCACATAAAGGGTAAGGCCCTGGTGGTCGGTAATATAGATCCCGTCAAAAAAAGACTCCAGAATAGTTGTAAAGTACTTGTTTTCCTCCAGAATGACCATCCCCCCTCCTGAAAAGCCGTTAACTGGCCTTCTACAGGAACTTACTCGATGCCTGGAACTTACTTAATGCCCGGGTATTTTTCCCGGAGGAACTTCTCCATATCTTCGGTAAAGCCCAGGGGCTGGTGTTCCTGTAGGATGCGGCGGGCCATTTCCTTGCTCCGCTGGGCGGTATCGATCTGCCCTTCCCGCTCCCAAGTTTCCCGCTGCTGCCGGTTGGAAACTTTGGGGAAGAAAAATTCCTGGCGCACGTGCTGGGCAGTATGCTTGTTGGTCAGGAACTG
>CAZXDQ010000229.1:0-3831 GCA_964639405.1 uncultured Syntrophomonadaceae bacterium
CCCCGGGAATCACCCGGGAGGGCAAGGGCAAAATTCGGCAGGCGCCCCTTCTTCTTCCAGGTCGACGGACAGCAAAAACCCAGAGATCCCATTAGAGAATATTGATGGAGAGCACTTCTTAGCGGTAGACTGGTCCTGGGTAATTGAAGAAAACGGTTATGCCGTATACCCGGCATAAGACTACCGGAATCGTCTTGACATGGGACAGTTACTTATATATAATTTTTCCGACGAAGAAAGGGAAAGCGGCATAAAAAGGATGAACTAGAACCAGATGAGGAAAATAGACGTTATAGTCGATAAAATGATAAAATAAGAAAACAGTCCAGCAGACGCTATTAAATCAGAACTTGCTGGAAATGGAAGTAGCTCCCGAAGAAGCTCCCGAAGAAGCTCCCATGGATGTTGATTTCAAAAGGGGAAGTTCTTCCCAAAAAGGGTTAAGCAGGGAAGGCAAGGTATAATATTGATAAAAGGGTGATGTGTTGTGAAACGAACTTTTCAACCTAAAAAAAGAAAGAGAAAACGGGTACACGGCTTTTTGAAGCGGATGAGCACTAACGCCGGGCGCAATGTAATCAAAAGAAGGCGGCGTAAAAAGAGAAAACAACTGACGGCATAGGGTAAAGACCAAAGTTAGTGGGAAAAGAAAAATGAAGGAAACGCTATATTTTTTACGCAAAAACTGGCAGTTTCGCAGAGTGTGCAGAAAGGGCAGAAAGCAAGTAACCCGCTATGCGGTAATTTTTTATGTAAAAAACGGCTTGAGCTACACGCGCTTTGGAATAACGGTCAGCAAAAAAGTGGGGAACAGCGTAGTGAGGCACCGAGTGAAGCGGTTGTTCGTAGAAGCTTTTCGTAGAATGCCTCAGGACATTCCCCCGGGATATGACCTGGTGATTATTGCTAAAAGAAAGAGTGCAGAGATGGATTTTCACTCTTGTCAAAAAGATGCTGGACGTTTTTTGAAAAAACTACAAGCTCAACATTTTGTTCCCACCTCCAAACAATAAATCAGGCTGGACAGGGAAATTTAGCGGAAGATTATTAAAAAAAGGGAAAAGAGGGGTAAATAATTGGTGAAAAAAGTAACTTTACTGTTGATAAAGTTTTATCAGGTGGTTATATCGCCATTTAAAATTCCTACTTGTAGATTTTATCCTACTTGCTCCCACTATTTTTATCAAGCCATTGAGAAGCACGGAGTGCCAAAAGGAAGTTATAAAGGAATAAAGCGACTGTTGTGTTGCCACCCGTTTCATCCGGGGGGTTACCACCCGGTGGAATGAATAGCCGGACTAGTCGTAATAGAGGGTTCCTCAGGGGGTAGTAATATTATTATTTCTCCCGGGCAACAGGAATTCCAAGCAAAATTATCCTACTTAGAAAATGGGAGGTTGTTAGTATAAATGTTTTTATTTGAAATTCTTTCGCCCATATCTGGGTTTTTCGATATAGTATTAAGCGAACTTTACAATTTTACTCAAAATTTTGGGCTGGCTATAATTCTGTTGACCTTGATGATAAAGCTGGTAACTTTCCCCTTGAATAATAAGCAGATAGAATCGGCTAAAAAGATGCAGGCCATCCAACCAGAGATGAAAAAACTGCAAGAAAAGTATAAACACGATAAGCAGAAACAAAACCAGGCCGTTATGGAGTTTATGCAGAAGAACAAAGTAAATCCCATGGCTGGATGTTTGCCCTTGCTGGTGCAGATGCCTATCCTTATAAGCTTATTCCATTTGCTAAGGACTGCAGCTTTTGACGATCGTTTTCAAATTGCCCAGATGGAAGGCTTTGAACCTTACCTTTTTCGCTCCTTCGAGTTTTTGAATCTTCTGGAACTAAATCCTTGGGAGCAGATAACCCAGGGAGGGATTAGCGGGCTGGAATTTGCTATTTTGCCTATATTAGCGGGTATTACCACTTTTTATTATCAAAAATTAAGCATGACTGATCCCAGTCAAAAAATGCTGTTTTATATGATGCCTGCCATGCTCTTGTTTATAAGCTTTACCCTCCCGGCAGGGGTGGTGCTATACTGGAACGTTAATAACATCTTTTCGGTAGGACAACACTTTTTACTAAAGGGAAGGAAACAAGAAAAATTTGAAGTAATTGCCCCAGATGTTGACGCAGGTGAAACTGGTAAAGCGTCAACTAAAAAGGAAAAAAGCCCGATCCCTGCCAACAATAAGCCTGCTTCCGCTAATTCGCCAGGCAATCCTTCCTCACCAAAGGGGGAAAGTGCGGTAGCTTCCACCAATCATCCTGCCCCGAAGAAGAAAAAGCCCTCTAAAAAGAAGAGGAAGAAGAAGAAAGGAGCTTAAAATAGGCAGTGAAAGAAGATAATGTGGAAATCACTGATAAAACTGTAGAGGAAGCCATAGAAAAAGGGTTGGAAGCCCTGGGCATCCAGAGGGATAATGCAGAAGTAGAAGTGGTAAGTGAGCCGGGAACTGGATTGTTAGGTCTGTGGGGAAACAAACAGGCAAAAGTCAAGGTAACCGTGAAAAGAAATCCAGATAATTACCTTAAAGAAATGCTGGAAGCAGTGACTAAAGAAGTGGACCCCTCCAGCCAAGTGGAAGTGTTTAAGGTGGAAGATGGTTTGTGGGCTTCGGTAAAAGGTGAAGGTATGGGCGCCCTTATTGGGAGAAAAGGACAAACCTTAAATTCTATGCAGTACCTCTTTAACGTTATAATGCGGCGGCAGTTCAGCAATTTTGCCGGGAGAGTAATTATTGATATTGAAAACTATCGGGAAAGAAGAAACCAGGCTTTGGCTAAATTAGCTGCTAACACCGCCGAACTGTCCTATCAAAACCAACAGGAAATAGAGCTGGAACCCATGTCAGCCTTTGAACGAAGGATTATTCATTTGACCCTAAAAGAAGATCCCAGGGTAATTACCTTTAGCAGGGGAGAAGAGGCATACCGAAGGGTAGTAGTATCTCCTGCTGAAGAATAAGGAGGTACAATTCCGCCTAAATGGCGGTTTTTTTATTTGCCTTTTTAGCAGCAGGTGCGAAAGGATCACCGTGAGAATCAAAAGTGTTGCTGTGGAGCCAACGGATCAGGAAGTGCATAAAAACCATGAAAAATGGCGGTGGTATGAATGCAAAATATGCTTATGTTCGACGATACCATTGCTGCCATTTCTACCCCTTTAGGGGAGGGAGGTATCGGAATAGTCCGCCTGAGTGGACCCGATGCCTATTCATTAGTAGGAGAAATATTTTACCCCAAGAATCCTGGGGAAACTTACCCTACTTCCCACCGGATTTATTACGGCCACTTGCAGGAGCGCAAACATCAAATATTGGACGAAGTGCTGGTTACCTTCATGCGTGCTCCCCGGACCTATACAAGAGAAGACGTGGTGGAGATAAACTGCCACAGCGGACCCCTGATTTTGCAAATGATATTAAAAGCTGTTTTAAACCAGGGAGCCAGGATGGCAGAGCCGGGTGAGTTTACCAAAAGAGCCTTTATTAATGGACGTATTGATTTAAGCCAGGCGGAAAGCGTGATGAACATTATCAGGGCGAAGTCGGAAAAAGCAGTAAATGCTGCCGCTAGTGTGCTGGAAGGGAAGTTAGCTGAGGAAATCCAGGAGCTAAAAGGGAGACTGACCGAGAGCAGAGCACATATCGAAGCATTTTTGGATTTTCCTGAAGACGATGTAGAAGAAGTAAATTATTGGGAATGGTTAACTGAAACCAAAGAGATTATCAACCGCGTCTCCTATCTCTGCCGAGGTGCAAAAAAAGGCGTAATTTTTCAGGAAGGGCTGAACCTTTCCATCGTGGGAAAAGTTAATGTAGG
>CAZXDQ010000230.1:0-3828 GCA_964639405.1 uncultured Syntrophomonadaceae bacterium
GGAAGATTGTTTTCATTTGAGCACCAGAATGTGTGCCGCTCATAGGACAGAGGTGTTAAAAGTCATAAAACAAAGGCTTGAGGATAATTTGCCTTGTCGAGTGATTTCTACCCAGTTAATTGAAGCCGGTGTAGATGTAGATTTTCCCGTTGTTTATCGAAGTATGGCGGGGATTGATTCCGTGGCACAAGCTGCTGGTAGATGCAACAGGGAAGGAAGGCTTAAGATGGGAGTTGTTTATGTTTTTTATCCGGAAACTCATGGTATGCCTAAGGGATGGCTGAAAAGAACAGCAGAGATAGGCAAAACTGCACTGGAACGCACCAATGACCCTTTAAAGCCCAAAGAGGTGGAAAGTTATTTTTCAGCATTGTATGAAATTGAAGACGAAAAACTGGATAAGGAGGGGATAATTCCCAAAATAAAAGAGCAGGAGAGAGCATTACAGTTTCCGTTTAGGACTATAGCGGAGAGCTTTAAACTTATCAATGAATTTACCAGTACTGTGATAATTCCCTGGGATGGTGATTGCCGGGCTATTTTAGCTGATACTGAAAATAGCTATGCCCCCGGGGCATACGCCAGGAAGCTGCAGAAATACGGTGTAGAAGTTTATGACCAGGAATTTAAGGATTTAATTGAGGTGGAAGCCTTGCGGGAGGTAGCAGGTAGATATTATGTGCTGAGGGAGGGGATATATGATAAGCATTATTCAAAAGAAATTGGGTTAAAGCCTTTTACGGAAAGCATGTATTTTAATGATAACCTGATTATTTAACATGGGAAAGGAGGGAAGTGTGTGAGTTACGGAGTTCGTATTAGAGTGTGGGGCGAGTATGCCTGTTTTACCAGACCGGAAATGAAGGTGGAAAGGGTCAGTTACGATGTGATAACGCCGTCAGCAGCCAGGGGTATATTGGAGGCTATTCATTGGAAACCAGCAATCAAGTGGATAGTGGATAGAATCCATGTTCTTAATGAAATCCGCTTTGAAAATGTGCGGCGCAATGAAGTGAACAACAAAATTCCAGCCGGTAATGTAAAAAA
The DNA here is from genome assembly GCA_964639405.1 of uncultured Syntrophomonadaceae bacterium. Lineage (GTDB taxonomy): Bacteria > Bacillota > Dethiobacteria > DTU022 > PWGO01 > CAZXDQ01. The sequence continues at coordinate 1,048 of CAZXDQ010000230.1, forward strand.
GGCTATGAAAGGCGAACCGGTGGCATTATGTCAGTATCCGGCAGAAGAGCGACAACAGAGGGCTTCCTTAATTTTGAGGGATGTGGATTATATAATTGAAGCACATTTTGAAATGACTGATGAAGCACAGGATGAGGACACTCCGGACAAACATTTCGCCATTATTACCAGGCGGTCCAGACAGGGGCAGTGTTTTCAACAGCCTTACTTGGGTTGTAGAGAGTTTCCGGCTAAATTCAGGCTTGTAGAAGAAAATGAACCTTTACCAATTTCGGAGAATACTGAAGAAGAAAAAGACTTAGGCTGGATGTTGTTGGATATTGATTATAACAATGAAATGACTCCGCGTTTTTTCCGTGGCGTTATGAACAAAGGTACGGTTGAAGTACCGCGGATGGAGGGGGGAGTGACAGTAAGTTGATAATTAATGCGTTATACCGATATTATCAAACATTACTTAGGGAAAAAGAATCTGTGGTGCCAGAGCCGGGCTATAGCATTGCGAATGTTTCTCATTGTCTAACAATTTCTGGTGATGGCAAATTACTAAACATTATTGACTTGCGGGATACCAGCGGCAGAAATATGGTATCAAAAGCAATGGTTGTTCCTGAACAGCATGGAAAACGATCTGGGCAAAAGCCGCCACCTAATTTCATGTGCGATAACTGTGCTTACGTTTTGGGTTTAGTTCGTAATGAAAATGAGAATAAAGAAAAAATAAAATCTCGCTTTGAGTCTTTTAAAGAGTTGCATGAAGAAATACTAGGTGAGGTTGAGGATGAAGGGGCTAAGGCTCTGCTATCTTTTTTAAATGAGTGGGACCCAGTTTTAGCAGAAAAACAATCAGTGGTTTCCAGATTTATAGAAGATTTGGCGGAGGGTAGCTCTTTGGTCTTTAAATTGGAAGGCACAGAAGGTTATATACATGAGCGACAGGCTATTCGTGAAGCCTGGTACAATTATCTGCGTGATCAAGTGTCTGAGTTTAAGGGGCAATGCTTGGTTACTGGTGAAGACTCAAATATAGCCCGCTTACATCCACCTATCAAAAAAGTTGTTGGGGCGCAGAGTAGTGGAGCCTCTATAGTGTCTTTCAATCAAGATGCATTTACTTCCTACGGAAAAACCCAGAGTTTTAATGCTCCTGTAAGTGAAGAAGCTGCTTTTGGGTATACCACTGCCCTCAATTACTTGTTGGATAACCCCAGGCACCATATCAGAATTGGTGATACTACAATTGTCTTCTGGGCTGAAAGTTCTTCCAATGGTTTGGAAGAAGATTTGTTAGGAGCGCTATTTGCTCCCGAACCGGAAGAGAAAAGCGAAGGAAATGATAAGCAACAGCGTGATACTCAAACAGAGGCATTATTAAAGGACATATTTAAACGGATTAAACATGGTAGTCAGATAAAGGGTGAATTGAGTGGTATAAACGATGAAACCAATTTCTATATTTTGGGCCTGGCACCTAATGCTAGCCGTTTGTCTGTAAGGTTTTGGCACATGGATAGCTATGGCAACTACTTGGAAAAAATTAGCCAGCACTATAGAGATCTGAGTATAATAAAAAATTATGAAAATGATCCTGATTTTATACCTGTTAGAAGGTTACTGCTGGAAACTGCACCACGCAGAGAAGCGGACAGAATAGCACCGCTGCTGGGTGGGGCGATTATGAGGTCTATCCTTTCCGGGCAGCCATATCCCATGATGCTTTATAACTCGGTTATTATCCGGATCAGAGCGGAAAAGAAGGTTAATTATGTGCTTGCTTCTATGATAAAGGCCTTCTGGCTTCGTAAATTACGTTTTGATAACAGAGAAAGCGAGGTGGAAGTAACAGTGAGTTTAAACAAAGAGAACCGTAACACGGGATATTTATTGGGGAGGTTATTTGCGTTGTTAGAGAAGACGCAAAGTAATGCCAACCCGGGTATCAATTCAACCATAAGAGATAGTTATTTTGGTGCAGCTTCAGCCACTCCTAAATCAGTATTTCCTCTGTTGCTGAGACTGTCCCAACATCATATCTCAAAAGCTGAATATGGTTTTTACTCAGACAAGCAAATTGAAGAAATTATGTCTTTTATAGATGGTTTTCCTGCCCATCTTAATTTGGAAGACCAGGGCCAGTTTTTCCTGGGATACTATCATCAGCGCAAAGCGCTGTACACAAAATCAGAAGAAAAGGAGAGTGTGAAATAATGAGCAATGCAATCCAGAAGAGATATGAGTTTCTCTTGCTTTTTGATGTGGAGAATGGAAATCCAAATGGAGATCCTGATGCTGGTAATATGCCTCGTATTGATGTGGAGACCGGCTTAGGCTTGGTAACAGATGTTTGCCTGAAAAGGAAGATTAGGAATTATGTGGATATAGCGAAAAACGGTGCTGATGGATATGATATTTATGTAAGAGAAGGAGGAGTATTAAACAAACAACACCAGAAAGCATACGATAAAATTGGAATTGAGCCGGATAAAAAAAATAAAAGATTGCCTAAAGAAAAGGAAAAGGCTGAAGAGCTAACTAAATTTATGTGCCATAATTTCTTTGATATCCGTTCTTTTGGTGCTGTGATGACCACGGAGGTAAATTGTGGGCAAGTACGTGGACCTGTTCAGCTCAGTTTTGCTCGCAGCATTGATCCTATTGTTCAGCAAGAGTTAACTATAACCAGAATGGCTGTTACAAGCGAAAAGGATGCGGAAAATAAAGACAGGGAAATGGGGCGTAAACATATTGTGCCTTATGGGCTATACAGGGTAGAAGGTTTTG
>CAZXDQ010000231.1:0-3786 GCA_964639405.1 uncultured Syntrophomonadaceae bacterium
TTCCTTGAGCCCCTCATCTAAACCTACCCTGTTCAATTTTCAAAGAGCAAGATTGTTAATTGCTTAACGGCTGTTCCGATAGCGCAAGAATTATACTAACACAGCAATAGTACTGTGTCAAGGCTGGTTGCCTTATGATTTTAAGGAAAATATTGCCATTATTTACTGCCACTTCACATTTACGAATCGACGCTTGCCTACCTGAATCATGAGTTCGCTTTCTGTTTTTAAAGCGGGATTTATTTCAGTTACTCTAGTCCCGTTCAACTTTACTCCCCCCTGTTTTACCAGTCTCTTAGCCTCACTGTTGCTACTGGCCAAACCGGTAGCCACTAAAAGACCAATTAGATCAAGACTGGAAGACCATTCTTGTTTATTGAGCACTACCTCCGGGACTTCTTCTGGGGCGCTTCTCTGCTGAAAAACCCTTTTGAAGTGTTCTTCTGCTTTTTGCGCTTCTTCGCTGTTGTGGTATATGGATATTATTTCCCGGGCAAGACGCATTTTGGCGTCTCTGGGGTGTAAACTTCCTTCTTTTAATTGATGGAGTATATAGTCGGTTTCTTTTGGTGGAAGTCCCGATGCCAGGAGAAAGTATTCTTCCATAATATCATCGGGAATAGACATAACTTTACCGTAAATTTCTTCTGGGGCTTCAGTAATGCCAATGTAATTGCCTAAGCTTTTACTCATTTTCTGAACCCCATCGGTACCAGTTAAAATTGGAAGAGTTAGGGCTATTTGAGGTTCTTGCTGATAAATTCTTTGCAGTTGCCTGCCCATCAACAAGTTAAATTTTTGTTCGGTGGCACCCAATTCCACATCAGCTTCGATGGCAATTGAATCATATCCTTGCATTAAGGGATAGAAGAATTCGTGAATACCTATGGAGTAGCCTTGCCGGTATCGGTTGGCGAAATCTTCCCTCTCTAGCATGCGGGCAACGTTAAATTGAGCAGCAAGTTCAATAACCTGTGCAAAAGTTAAATGTGCCAACCAGCTGCTGTTAAAAACTACCCGGGTTTTGTTTGCATCCAGTATTCTAAAAAGCTGCTCCTGGTATGTTTGCGCGTTAGTTTGCACTTCTTCTTCTGAAAGCTGCGGCCGGGTTTCAGAACGACCAGTAGGATCTCCTATGCGTCCGGTAAAATCTCCCAAGATTATGATTACCTGGTGACCTAAGTCCTGGAATTGGCGCATTTTATGGAGGACTACAGCATGTCCCAGATGAAGATCAGGGGCGGAAGGGTCGAACCCCAGTTTTATGCAGAGGGGTTCCTCCTTTGCAACAGAACGTTTGAGTTTTTCCATAAGATCTTCTTCCGTAATAATTTCTACGGTGTTTCTCTTTATGAGCTCTAGTTGTCTCTCTGGGCTAATCATTTAAAGTAATAACCTCCTAACGTATAGTGGATATTTAACTAATATACTCATCCAGTGCAAGGGTAAAACCGTCATAAGCCGCGATAACGTTAACCCCTGTTTTAGTGGCAATGTGTTGGGCTATTTTCCAGGGATGTTGTTTGAGCATGGTCATACCAAAGTGATTCAATATTGCTAACTTAGGCTTGACTTCAGCAATTAGGGAAGAAGCGCTTTCCACATCTAAATGTTGAATAGCCTTTTCCTCTATGGGTTGGTAAAGCACCACGTTTAATATTAGCACATCACTTTGATAATGACCAGGGAGTTCTGGAAAGGGCCTAGTATCAGTTATCAAGGAAATTGTCTGGGAAGGTAGTTCTAACTTCAAACCGTAGGTTTCTACCGAATGAATATGTTTAATGGGGGTGGATAACTTAACTTCCGGTGACAAATTATAGTAGCCACCAGCTTTGATAATATTTAATTCACTTAAGGATGCCTGCAAGTAACTATAAAGGACCGGCTCTTCATTTAATGCATCTTCCGGGAGAAAAACTTTTCCCCGTTGATGGAAGGTTCCTCCAGTCATAGCTTCTACCATTATATTCATGTCTGAAGAATGATCAAGGTGTCGGTGGGTCAAAATAATAACGTCGAGAGTTTCAGGATCAAGCTTGGGCTTGCTAGTAAAGCACCGGGTAAGAGTTCCAGGTCCGGGGTCCACCAGAAGGTTGAGCCCCTGTAACTGGCACCATATTCCTCCTGAATAGCGCTTTTGTTTGGCAACAACGAAGCGGGCGCCTGCAGTTCCTAAAAATTTTATATAGTTCCTCAAAGCTCTATTTCTCCTCGTAGTAATTGGTATTTTGGTTTTGGTTTTGATCTGCTCTAAAAACGAATGCAAGAATGGCTGCCACTGTTTGATAGAGTTCCTCTGGTATTTCTTCTCCAATCTCCAGAGCTTTAAGGGCATCGACTACTGTTTCGTCTTGATGTACATGAATTCCACTATTTTTTGCAATATCTATTATTCTTTCAGCAATCCAGCCTTGTCCAGAAGCGGTTACTACTGGAGCCTGATTTTCTCCTTCGCGGTAGCGTAAAGCTATAGCCCTTCGAATACTTTCTTTTTCTGGTTTCTTCGGCTCATTTTCCATAAAAGTTACCTCTTTCTTGCAGGGGAGATGTATTAAGCTTTTTGGTCCAGGGTAAAGCTCCCGGAAGGGGCATTTTTGGCTAGCTCTTTTCTGACTGGATGTATATTCCAGTCCAGAAGATGGTGGTTATTATCCAAGGGTTCGGCTTCTCCCAGAGTAGCCCTTGCTTCCCTTTCCAGGGCCTCTCCTGCTTCCTGGCTTTCTACCAAAAATTTGCAATGAACGTGGGGAGAGGCTACTTCTATTCGGATCATAATGAGTCCTAGATTATGGGTATCTACTATCAGCTCCAAAAAAGAAACTTTAGGGGAAGTATTGGCGTTATTATTATCGTAATGATTTTCTTCTTCTGCATGGTGCTGGGAAGGTAGGTACCTCACCAATAAAGGATAATCAGGTATATCATGGCCGGCGTTAACCATCAAGCTCCACCAGTAAGTTAATTTTGTTTCCTGGTTGCCTTCCAAGGTCTCAGGATTTCCTCCGGAGCGCGCTAAAATGCGAAAGTGCAGCTGTCCCTCTCTTATACCGGCAAATTCCAGCAATAATTGTTCTCCTCGAAATACTGGAGTTTCTACCTTGCCGGTTAAGGGACCTTTGGAAGAATGGAGCATCACCCGATTGCTTTCAGTTTTCATTACTCGAGCCAGAAGCCGGAGTGATTCTTTTTCTGAGATGTTATTGCCAGAGAATGTTTCTTGGGAAGGCATTATCATTTTTTGCAATATTGTTTTAAGCCCTTCTATTCCTGAAACCATAATTACCTACCCTCTATCTTAAAGTGATCTTAACATATTCTTGGTTCTTTCTCACTACATTGTTTTTTATATCTTCCAGACAAAAGGATAATCTAAAAAAACACCGCACCTTTGGGGGGTGCGGTGTTTTCTGCCTCCGAGCAAACCTGTAAGCCGAGTTCTGTTCTCTCCTTTTCAGGTAAGCTGGTAAAGGAGAGCGGTAGTCATCTATCTAGGATGCCAGTTGCCTGACACCTCTAGCGACCTGTACCCGAGGGGATCAGCGGGCAACTTCATCCCCCTCCTACTCGGTCTTGCTCCGGGTGGGGTTTACCTAGCCGACCGGTCTCCCGGTCGCTGGTGCGCTCTTACCGCACCGTTGCACCCGTGCCCGGTGCTCAATCCTTACCTATAGTACCTTCCCCTTAAAGAATAAAGGGGTTTTTTACTGAGATAAAAATGATGGAGCTTGAAATTATTGTAACGATTGAGCACCGGGCGGTTTCTTTCTGTGGCACTGTCCTTGG
>CAZXDQ010000232.1:0-3776 GCA_964639405.1 uncultured Syntrophomonadaceae bacterium
ACCTATCCAGCCTTTTTCTACCATTTTTTCTAAGAAATCAGGAACATCTAGTATTTCTTTTTCTTTGGGGTCATCGGTGGCTTCATACACGTTTTTAACTACATGGTAAAAAGTGTCCAGGCCGACCATATCAGCGGTGCGGAAGGTAGCGGTTTTGGGGTTCCCCATGGGGACGCCGGTAATGTTGTCTACTTCTTCGATGGACAAGCCTTCTTCTATAGCGACTTTTAGAGTGCACATCATGCTGAAAGTTCCTAAACGGTTGGCAATAAAATTGGGTGTGTCTTTAGCATAAACCACCCCTTTACCCAGAACCCTTTCACAGAAGCGGGTCATAAAATCAAGGACATCTTTCTTGGTTTTTTGATGGGGGATGATTTCCAACAGTTTCATATACCGTGGCGGGTTGAAAAAGTGAGTTCCTAAAAAGTGTTCTTGAAATTCCGGAGAGGTGTCTTCTACCATTTTGTTGACGGAAAGACCGGAAGTGTTAGTGCTGATGATAGTACCGGGATTCCAATGCTTTTCTACATTTTGAAAAAATTTCTTTTTGATGTCCATATTTTCCACGATTACTTCTACTGCCCAATCGCATTCGGAAATCCAGTCCAGATTGTCTTCAAAATTGCCCACGGTGATGAGGTCGGCAAAAGATTTGTGGTAAAGAGGGGCGGGGTTCTGCTTCAACAAGTTGTCTTTTCCCTGTTGAGCTAGACGGTTTCTTACTGCCGGGCTTTCCAATGTAAGTCCCTTCTCGGATTCTTCGGAGGTGAGTTCTTTGGGGACGATGTCCATTAAGTATACAGGGATTCCTACGTTTGCCAGGTGGGCAGCTATGTTGGCCCCCATGACCCCTGCCCCGAGCACGGCTGCTCGGCGTATTTGTCTTTCGGCCATTTTATAACCTCCTTCAAAGTTTAAGTTGTAGTTTTGGCACGGAGTGATTTAGGTCATGTTTGAGATGGAATAGCTATTCCATGCATAATTAAATCTAATACTGGCTCTGTCAAAGACGACAGGTTGTAATCTTGGCTGGACATGACCCATCGGGTTACTACTTCATCTAAAGCACCAAAAACTACTTTTCGTGCTACCTGAGTATCTACTTCTGTTCTAACAGCCCCTGCATTTTTCCCTTCCTCTATCACCTCCTCAATAATTTGGAAGTACTTTCTGAGGGGGGCAAAAATTTTTTTACCCATTTCTGAGTCGCATTGCCGCAGTTCTATTTGTATAACCATGGCTCTTTCTCTGCTAGCACCTAGGGCATTCAGATGATGTTCTATTATAAAGATGAGCTTTTTTTCAAAAGTAGGATAGTGGTGAAGTTGGCTTTTTATGTCCTGCACAAAAGACTCCATCATTTCCCTAAAAAGGGAAACCAGGATATCCTCTTTTTTATCAAAATACAAGTATACAGTTCCATCGGCTACTCCTGCTTCCCGGGCTATTTGGGATACTCTGGTGCGATGGTAACCATATTTTGCCATCACTTTTACGGCAGCGTCTAAGATGAGAAAATATTTATCGCGAGATTTTTTAGCCAAAGCGAACCTCCATCCCAGGGGTATTGGTTCAGGGCTTACAATAAAAAATAATGAATGAATGCTCATTCGTATAACCAATTATAAAAGTGATGCAGGTTTTTGTCAATTGAAAAATTGCGTACTGTATAGTCAATTTAGATAATAAACAGAATCGATTTAAGACTGCCGGCTTACAAGAAAAAATAATTTATACGTGAACACATAATCCACCATAATCTATCGTTCATTCTTAAATGAGGAGGAAGTTTACATTATTGAAAACGATTTCATTTTATGGACTTAAGGGGAGGAATGACTTGTCAATGGCAGGTGGCTGTGATAAAATACCATGCGAATTTACGCAAAGAGTGTTTTGTTTTTCGCCACAAGAAGGCGTTTTTTATTAGCAGGAATTTTAGTTTTTATGCCAACGGCTTTGTGATAAAATCGGATAAGAGGAGACTTGGCTCACTGGTTATGGTATCCAGGGACAAATTTTAACTGTAATAAAGGAGGCAAACAATAAACATGGTTAACTGGGAGAAAATAAACGATACCAAAGTTAAAATGGAAATAGAACTCCCGGAAGAAGAAGTAGAAGAAGCTTTAGAAAAAGCTTACCGCGAAGTAGTAAAGAAAGTTGATCTTCCCGGGTTTAGAAAAGGGAAAGTCCCCCGAAAAATTTTGGAAGCGCGCTTTGGTCCAGAAGTGCTGTATGAAGATGCAGTACAATATATGGTTCCAGAAGCTTACAGTAAGGCTATTGAAGAAGAGGAAGAGATTGAACCTGTGGATGAACCGGACATCGAAGTGGTGCAGATAGAAAAGGGCAAACCCTTTAAATTCAACGCTACAGTAGAGGTAAAACCTGAAGTAACTTTAGGGTTATACAAGGGTGTAGAAGTGGAAGTAGAAAAAGAAGAAGTAGATGAGAAAAAGGTGGAGGAACACCTTCATAATCTCAGGGAACGGCAGGCCAGGTTGGTTACAGTAGAAGATGAGGACTATCAAGCTCAAGAGAAAGACATGATTGTAATTGACTTTAAGGGATATCTGGACGGAGAGCCTTTCGAAGGCGGAGAAGCAGAAGATTATTCTTTAGAATTGGGTTCCGGTTCTTTCATAGAAGGTTTCGAAGAGCAGCTAGTAGGGGCAAGAACCGGTGAAGAAAAGGAAGTCAAAGTAACTTTCCCAGAAGATTACGAGGAAGAAAGTTTAGCCGGTCAAGAGGTACTTTTCTCGGTAACCGTTAAAGAAATAAAAAGGAAAGAATTGCCGGATTTAGATGATGATTTTGCTAAAGAGGTAAGCGAATTTGAAACCCTGGAAGAATTTAAAGAAGACCTGTGGAACAAGTTTCAGGAGGAAGCGAAAAACCAGTATCAGTACCATTTAGAAGAAGCAGTAATTAATAAAGTAGCTGATAATTCGGAAGTTGCTATACCGGAAGGGTTAGTGGAAAAACAATTGGATCGGATGATAGAAGATATAGAAAGGCGTTTGGGAACCCAGGGGTTGAAAATGGAGCAGTTTCTGCAGCTAACTGGTAAAAGCGTGGAAGACTTGAAAGAGGAATACAGAGAGGAAGCGGTTAAAAGGGTTAAATCAAACCTGGTGCTGGATGCCATAATAAAGGCAGAAGGAATTGATGTCGAAGAAAGCGAAATAGAGGAGAAAATACAGGAGATAGCACAAACTTATAACGATGACCCGGAAAGGGTAAAGGATGTTTTCAAACAGCAGGGAAGATGGAATATGATGTTTGAAGAAATGAGGATGCGTAAAGTGATTGACATGTTGGTAGAAAATGCACAAGTAATAGAAAAGCCTCCGGAGAGTTCGGAGGAAGAAAGAGAAAATCAGGAAGAACAAGAAAATGAAGACTGAAGAAAATGAAGCAAAGGAAAAATGTAAAAAAAGAACATATAGAAGAGTGAATCAGCATGTATATATATTTGACAATATGAAATATAATATATAGGGAAAAAGAAAACTAGAGGAAGGGGTTTTGATTCATGTCTCGTCAAGGAGAAATACAAATGACTACGTTGGTTCCTATGGTGGTAGAGCAGACCAGCAGAGGAGAAAGAGCCTATGATATTTTTTCGAGATTACTCAAAGATCGGATAGTATTTGTAGGTACGGGAGTAGACGATCATGTAGCCAACCTTATTAATGCCCAGCTGCTTTTTTTGGAATCAGAAGATCCTGATAAAGATATCCATCTTTATATCAACTCTCCTGGAGGTT
>CAZXDQ010000233.1:0-3775 GCA_964639405.1 uncultured Syntrophomonadaceae bacterium
GATGTATTACAAAATTTACATATTGAAATAGGCAACGAAACTTTTTTTGTTGGTGATTTAGCCATTCGCCAGAGTCAAATTGCCTCCAGATCGCTGGATCAAGACCGATCAAAGGATAAAAATGCCAAAGTTCTAATGCTAACTGCTTTAAATTTGTTGTGTAAGCAGGATGAGCAAAATTTTAATCTGGTTACCGGTTTACCTACCAATTACTATGCAGCGTATAGAGAAGACTGGAAAAATTCCCTTCTTGGAAGTTACAAGACCAAAATTATAAAAAATGAAGAGGTGCGGGAGCGTACCTTTCATGTTAATAATGCTCGGATAGTGCCTCAGCCCTTTGGCACTTTATTTAACCTGCTCCTTGATCAAGAAGGAAAGGTGGTAGACCCTCAACTACCTAAAGAAATGGTGGGATTGGTAGATATTGGATATAAAACCACTGACCTGGCTGTTTCTTACCATACGGAGTTTATTGACCGTTTGAGTTTTTCTATAGTAGTTGCCCTGAATACTGTTTACAGTTATGTTGCGGAAAGGCTTAGAAGGGAATATAAAGTAGACCGGGAAGATTATCAATTGGATGACTGCATTAATACTAAAAGCGTAAGAATAGCCGGTGAAGTTCATGATATTTCCAATTGGGTGGATGATGCTTTTAAAATGGTAGCTGGTAAAATTGCCACTGAAATTGAATCCCGTTGGGATTATAAGCAGTTCGATCGCATACTCCTTACTGGCGGAGGAGGAAGGGCTTTAACTCCTTATATAGCTCAAAGCTTTCCCAATATGAAGGTGGTAGAAGAGCCTCAGTTGGCAAACGTGAGGGGTTTCCAAAAGCTTGCGCAGAAGTTATTCCCATAATAGATTTAGATCCCTTATTATTTTCCAAAACAATCTATACAATGCAAAGCCCCATATTTTAAATTTGCCCCACAACTTTCACACTTTCTTTTTGATTGGTCAGGGGGCATTATTTCTTCTTTTTTTCCTGAGGGTAATGAACTGGTTTCTTCTATGGTAGGGTAATATTCTCTATTTTCATTTACTCCTGTTTCTTGCACTGGTAGGCTATCTTCCGTATGTTTGGTCTTCGGGGTAGCAATATCTTTTTCTACCTCGATAATTCTTTCTTGCAGGATATTTTTGTTCAATGTTCTTTCTTGCTCCTCTTGGCAATGGTTGCACAAACATTCAAAGTATTCCACGGGTGTACCGCAGTATTTGCATTGGTGCCCCTGAGCAGGAGGGATAGAATAGTTCGAGGCAGTATTTATTAAAGTTATTTCGTCAATTGGCACTGTTTTTTCAGAAGAGATACTGGAATAGGGTGGTTTTTCACCTCCGTTCTCCCTTTCCTTCCCCATTTTGCTGTCCACGTGATTACCTACATACATTTGTTTGCCTATGGAAGATATTTCTTCTTTGGATAAATAACCTATGGATAAGTAACCCTCGGGTAAGTAATCTTGGTTTTCTTCTACGTTTTCTTCAGTTGTTCTTCCTGAAGTATTTTCTGAATATGGGTGTCTAATTATCCTGATCACTGCCGATTCTTCAGGTTCCACAGGAGAAAGCAGAGGTTTTGCGTGGGTGTCTTTTTGCTCATGAGCAGTTAATTGGTTGGAGGGTGAGGTCAATAGTTCTTTTTTTGGTTTTAAGGAAAGGAGGGATTTATGGTTTAATCCTGTATAGATTAAGTAAGCTAATATAATGCCAAATCCAGTTGGATATATCCACTGATAATTTGTAAGGTAAGGAGTTACGATGTTTTTGAAAGCAAAATAAGCTACCACCAAAGATATGATATAGGCAGATAGTTTAATTATCAAAGGTAAGTAGGGGGAAGTAACAGAGGTAAATTGGCTGTTTTCGGCAACTTTTTCCCCTGTGCTGCATAAAATTTCAATCACCAGGATTAAAATTACTGCTAAAAATATATGGGACCAATCGAATTTCAAAGGTAACTCAATGTTTTCCAGTATTGGGAAGTAGTAAACTATTGCTCCCAATGCAATTAAAAAAACTAAAAGGATAAAATTAGTGATGACTAGATTTTGCCAAGTATTTTTGCTTTTTACAATGCTCATGCTAGTGCCCCCTATCTTTCAAATTGAAAAGCAATTATTGCAATATACCGCTCCAAACTTGATTGAAGTTCCACAATGCTCGCATATGTTTGTCAGCAAAGAATTATCATGGTGAGCATTGGAAACAACTGGCTTGTCTTCTTCCCCTTGAATTAAATTATCTCCAAAATTTAAATCCCTGGGGGGAGAAGTGGTCTGGTTAGATGGATTTTCTTCTTGATCTAGTAGTGGAGTAATACGGTGATGCAAACTCGAATTTAAAAAAGTAATTAACTGTAGTTTTCTTTTATGAGTATGTTTAATGGGAGTAATATTTAATCCTTTACCTGCAGAGGCATCGGAAGAGTTGATTATTTCTTGTAAAGGTACTTCGGTTTCTATGTTTTTAATAATGGGGGTAGATATGTCATCTGGCAAAATCTTTTCTATCGCCATACCAATAGGATTCAAGGGCAAGTTTAACCATTTTCTGGCAGCTTCATTGCATGCTTCAATACAAAGGTAAGTATTTACTAGCAAAAGCGGCTGATTTAATGCATCGAGAAATTTATCTACCTGGCGTGGCTTTTCGGGTGAAATACTATTATGCTCAATAGTAGGGGGAGAAGTGTTTTTTTCTTCTTCATAGATTTTAGCATTGGTTATAGTTTCCTCACTATCGGTTAAAATTTCTGCTTGATGTACTCCAGGGAGCAGGTTTAAAGCCTTAACTATACTTTCTCCATTGCCTGCAAAATTGCTGTTTATGGTAATAAATATGTTAGAAGTGTTGGATTCCCAGGAAAGAAGTTCAGTTTTTTTTAAGGAAAGTATTCTGGCAATACTGAGAAACAAGTCTTCCCTATTGTTGCTTAGTAATTTTATTTTGATTATTTGTTGGTCCATCTTAACCACCATGAACGTATTTTATCAATTATTAATGAAAGGAGTAAGAAAAACTATTTTCCCAACAATAATTCGATAATTTCTTTATCTGATTCCATAATTACAGAGTCTTTATTTATTTCTTTTAAGCGCCAGTCACTCCACACGATATCATTAACTTCAGCTTTAATAATTTTTCCTTTTACCTCGAATACAGCGTAATTTTTATCTTTAGGGAGTTCTATTTCAGTTATTTCGGGTTTAATATTTCCTCTTATTTCTCCATTCCAGAGTATACCTGTTAATTCCACCTCGGGCAATAAGGTAGGGGGGGCGTCATTTTCAGTTATCTCCTCCTCGGTTTCTTCTACGGGAGGCTCAGGGTCTTCCTCCTTCTCCACTTTTCTATGATCCTCAGGAGGTGGGGCTGCTACCTCTTCTTTTGCTTCTTTGGTTGGTCCTTCCATAATCAAGTCTAAGGTAAGAGCTGTGATGAGAAATACAGCTAGCAATCCGAAAAGTAAGGCCAAGCGTCTATAATTAAGGTTTCCTGGTTTAAAATCCAAAACACTCCAGCCTCCTCAAGTTTACCAAATATTAAGGTAGCAATTATTAATTAAGCCACCTATTAAGCTACTAATGTTGGCAATGCTAATATTGATCTTCGACAGAAGGTGGCTTAATCCTTTTAGACTGGTTTTATGCTGAAACAATTGGTGTTATAGTTTTGAAAAGAGTAGCCAAATTCCTTAAAGGCGGGAAACACGCAGGAATTCCGCAAATAAAAAAGTTAAAGTAAGGAGAAGGTTTGCAGCGAGGGG
>CAZXDQ010000234.1:0-3773 GCA_964639405.1 uncultured Syntrophomonadaceae bacterium
TATTCTGCTGCTCTTGTATTTTTGTTAATTATATCAATTGCATGGATAATATTGTCGGAAGATTTAAGGGAGCAGGCTCAAAGACTGCCCAGGTTAGCGGCTGGAGCCAATATCTTTTTAATAACAATAATGTTCTTTGAAAGAGCAGTCCATGTCAAAAATAATATTGAATTATCTCCCAAAATCATAGGTAATCTATTAGTATTTATACTTTCTGTAGCTTATGTAGCGACGTTCAATTTGCTTGGCTTTTTTATAGCCACTATTATTTATCTTGTTGTGTTTGTATATATAATAAACTATGAAAACAAAGAAGAAACAAATTTAAAAAAAGTGGCTCTGTTTTCTGTAGTATCGGTTGTAATATTGTATGTGGCATTTGACCTTGGCCTCGGTGTAAATATTCCTACGTTAATAATTTAGATTGTTATAAATTTAAAAAGTGGTATAAAAATCTAATAAATGAACATGGTTGGGAGGGTGTATTAAAGTGTTTGAAGTTTTTGAAATGTATATAGAAGCATCAGGACCACTTTATTCTTTTGTGGGAATAATTTACGGTTTAATATGTGGTGCTTTGCCCGGGATAGGACCTGTTTATGCTTTAGCGTTACTATTACCGCTTACTTATGGGATGAGTAGCACTACAGCGATAGTTTTACTATTATCCACCTATTGTGGAGCAGTCTGTGGTGGAGCTATACCTGCAGCGCTGTTAAACATGCCGGGAACTAACGGTTCAATTGCTACCTGTTTTGACGGCTTCCCACTAACCAGAAAGGGGTACGGGGGCAGATCTATAGGTCTAGTAATGATGGCTTCAGCTTTAGGAGGATTAATTGGAGCACTCTCTTTAATGACCATAGGACCGCTTATGGGGCAAATTGCTGCCCAGGTTAGTTCTCCTGCTTATTTCATGTTGATTTTATTTGCTTTTGTAATGATTTCTTTAGCGTCTAGAGGGCAAATGGTTAAAGGTATGTTCATGGCTGCTACTGGCGTAACCATAGCCATGGTAGGCAGGGATGTAATTACTGGCACTCAAAGGTTTACTTTTGATGTGTTACTTTTGCAAGACGGTATACCCTTTGCTCCTGCGGTTATAGGTATGTTTGCTTTTGCCCAAATAATTGTTTTTGTTAAGGAAGGACAAGTTGTTCAGCAGGAGGGTAAATCCAGTGAAGCTGAAAAGGGTCTTATTGGTAAGGCGTTCTTTGGAGCTTTAAGAGTGTTTAGATATCCGTTTACCGTGATAAGGAACGGTGTAACCGGTGTATTTTTCGGGATAATACCGGCTATAGGTATTAATGTATCCGGTTTGTTAAACTACACCATTGAACAAAGCATGGCCAGTGAAGAAAACAAAAAGAAGTTTGGGACCGGCTATGAAAAAGGGATTATTGCTCCGGAGTCTGCCAATAATGCTACGGCTTATGGAAGCCTGAGCACTGCTTTTGCCCTTGGAATTCCGGGAGGGGCGGCCGACGCCATTTTGTTGGCTGCTTTAATGATGCATGGTTTAGATATAGGGCGCTCCTTTTTTACCGCGGAAACTTTTGATGTTTTTATTTTAAGTATGTATATAGCCCCTTTACTTATATTGTTAATAGGTATCCTCTTAAGCCAGTATATTGTTAAAGTGACTTTTATACCACTTAAGTATACCATGCCGGTAGTTGCTACCCTTTGTGTAATTGGTTCGTTCGCCTATCGAGGTCACATGTTTGATGTTTACGTAATGCTTGCTTTTGCATTACTGGGTTATATATTTACCCGGTATGGTTTTCCTAAAGCAAACTTGGTGGTGGGTTTAATACTGGGTAGAGAGTTGGAAACTCATTTTAACAGGTCGCTTATTTTTTCGGATGGCTCCTACTCTATTTTTTTAACAGACACAGTTTCACTGATAATCTTTATAGTTATAGTTATTTTAATTCTCTCGCCCTTTATATCAAGTTTCTTCAAGCGCGGTAGTAAAACAAGTGCAAGTTAAGTGAGTGATTTGGTATAGAAAGGGGATGAGGAGTTACAGCGAGTTGCTAAATGTTTGTTAGATTAGATAATTTAGGAGGGTGAGAGTTGGAAAAATCCAGTTTCAGGATTGCTTGTGTCCCGGGCGATGATTCCGGACCGGAAGCCATGAGCGAGACCTTGAAAATTTTAAAAAAAGTAGAGGAAAAAAAACCAGACCTAAAGCTTATTCCCGTGGAACTTGATATTGGCTTTTCCAGGTACCAGCGCACAAACGAATGCGTAGAAGTTAACGGAGACAAATATGGTGGTGTCTCCAATGAGACCATGAAAACGGCTTCTGATACTGATGCCATGTTATACACGGCGGTGGCCGGCGCTAATTTTCCCAGTGGCATAAGGTCGCCCTGGCGTTATATCAGACAGTACTTTAATTGCCTGGTAAATGTCAGAATAGGCAAAAGCTTCCCCAACAGTGGGGCTTTTATAGAGGACCTGGATGTGATACTGGTTAGAGATCAAAGTGAAGGGTTATTTGTAGCACCCGAGTTTAATATCTCGAAAGATGTGGCCTGTTCAGTAGTAGTGGCCAGTAAAGAAGCTACGGAGCGGTTGGCCAGACATGCTTTTGAAATAGCCAGAGCCAATAACAGAAAGAAAGTAGCCTGTGTTCATAAATCTCAAGTTTCCCGAAAAATGTACGCATTATTTTATGATGTGTGTAAAGAGGTATCTCAAGAGTATCCCGACATAGAGTTTGAATCAACGCACACCGACTATGTGCCATACGCGCTGGTGGTAAATCCGGAAGAAGTTGATGTAATAATTACCGATAGTTTTTACGGGGACATAATTTCTGGGGAATTTGCTGCACTGGCAGGTTCGCTGGGATTATCTTATGGAGCGGTTTACGGTGAAGATTATGCTATTTTCAAGCCAAACCACGGTACAGCACCTGATATTGCAGGGATGAACAAGATTAACCCCGGTGCGACCGTATTATCTGCAAAGATGATGCTGGAGTGGCTGGGTCAGAGGTATAACAATCATGACTGCCTAAATGCAGCCGAAGCAATTGAGGATGCTATTGTGGAAATACTCGCGGAAGGGAAGGTTTTAACCACGGACATTGGCGGTTCTGCTTCTACGAGTGATTTCGCTGCTGAAATTATAAATAAGCTGTAGAAGATGTTTTGAATTCAAAATAAAGCGACAGGGAGGTTTTTGAATGAAAGGTGCAGAGGCTCTTATCCAGCTTTTAAAGGAACAGAACGTAAAATATATTTTCGGGGTTATTGGTAGTGCTACGGTAGATGTAATGGATGCAATATACAGGGAGCCGGAAATTGAGTTTATTCCGACCATGCATGAGCAGGGAGCCATGTTTATGGCCGAAGGTTACGCCAGAACCACTCAATCACCTGCAGTAGTCCTGGTAACTATTGGTTCGGGGGCTTCCAACAGTGCGGGTGGAATGGCACAGGCGTACCATGAGAGCCTGCCGGTTATACTTATTTCCGGAGAAATGGCAACCAGGGTTCATGGAAAAGGTAGATCAAATTTCCATGAAGTTGATCAGGTAGACTTGATGAAACCGATAACCAAGTTAAGTACAATTGTGCCCCGGGCTGACCGTATAGCTGAATACGTTAGAAAAGCTTTCAGAACGGCTACTACCGGTAGGCCGAGTCCGGTCTTTCTCTCTATCCCCAAGGATTATTTTACTGAGGAAGTTGATTACGAGTATGCCCCACCTGAATACACACGACCCCTGGTTAAAACACAGGGTGATACTCAAGCAG
>CAZXDQ010000235.1:0-3766 GCA_964639405.1 uncultured Syntrophomonadaceae bacterium
GGCTGATTCTACCGAGAAATTTTTTGCTCCTGAACTGGCCATATAGGCACTCCTCCAAATCATCAAACGGGCCGCGTCAATTTGTGTGGCCATATTGGCTAATTTGAATTGAGTAACCTGAAACTGGGATAACGAACGGCCGAACTGCTTCCTCTCCTTAACGTAATCTCTGGCGGTTTCAAAGGCGGCTCGTGCAATACCCACTGCTATAGCACCAATCATGGGCCTGGTATGATCGAGAGTTTTCATGGCCAGAGAAAAGCCCTTACCTTCTTCACCAATCCGGTTTTCTTGAGGAACCTTTACATTATCAAAAATAACTTCAGAGGTATTGCTGGCCCTTATACCCATCTTTTTTTCTTTTTTCCCGGCAGAAAGCCCCGGTGTGTCTTTCTCTACTACAAAGGCGGTTAAGCCTTTTGCACCTTTATTCCTATCTACGGAAGCAAACACGGTATAATAATCTGCAAAACCTCCGTTTGTTATAAAACATTTATTGCCTTCAATTATATAGTAATCGTTTTGTTTTTTTGCTGTGGTTTTGGCAGAAGCAACATCCGAGCCAGCATCCGGTTCGGTTAAACAGAAAGAGATGAATTTATCTTCACAGAGCGGTGGAATGAACCTTTCTTTCTGCTCTTCATTTCCGCCCAGCAATATAGGATAAGCTCCCAGGGGATTGTTTAGCATCCCGCTCCCCGTAATTCCAGCGCATCCCCAGCCCAATTCTTCAGCCACTATACTTGCGGTAATTTCATCCAATCCTTCTCCCCCATATTTTTCCGGAAAAGTCATGGATGCAAAACCCTGGGCCGACATCTCTTTAAAAAGATCTACAGGGTCTTCTTCACATTCATCATAATATGCACTTACCGGCCTTAACTTGTCCCTGGCAAATTCAAAGGCCATCTTTTGCATGGTCTTATGTTCCTCGCTTAATGTAAATTCTATCATTTATACCCCACCCTCCTATAATTTATTATTCTCAATTAAATAGCCAAAGCGGACATGCCGCCATCCACAATTAAAGATATTCCTGTAATGTAACTGGCCGCTTCTGATGATAGAAATACAGCGGCGCCCACAACTTCTTCCGGTTTAGCCAGTCTCTTCATGGGAGTTCGCCATTCAATATTCTTCTTTAAATCCGGCCGTGCTTTCATGGCTCCCTCTACCAATTCGGTTTCCACATACCCGGGAGATATAGCGTTCACCCTGACATTCTGTGGCGCCCATTCAGATGCCAAAACCTTGGTCATTTGTAAAATCCCCCCCTTGCTGGCACAGTAAGAAACAGAACCCACCAGTCCCAGATGTGCGCCTACAGAAGCCATATTGATTATACTTCCTTCTTGTTGTTCCAGCATTTGTTTGCCAATAATCTTTGCACAAAGGTACTCTCCCGTTAAATTAATATCCAAAACCTGTTGCCATTCCTCTTTTTCTTGCTCCAAAGCCGGTTTCTTTAAGGTCAACCCGGCATTGTTGATTAATATATCTACTCTGCCCCATTCCTCCAGCGTATCTTGTAATACGCCTTTAATATCCTCTTCTTTGGTTACATCAGCAGCGATTACCAGGGCTTTGGAATTCTTGATTTCAGCTGCTACTTTTTCCAGCTGGGAGCGTGTCCTGCTTACCAAAACTACATTAGCCCCGGACTCCGCCAATCCCAGGGCAATTGATCTGCCAATACCTCTTCCCGCTCCAGTAATTATGGCCACTTTACCGCTTAAGTCAAACATTTTATTCATTTTACTTACCCCCTTAAAAATTTATGATCATCGAATATTCATTGTTTATTTTCATTGCATTATTCCACCTTAATAATGCAAGCATCTGCCTGGGCCAACCCACCGCAAATTGCCACTACTGCATATCCTCCGCCCCTGCGCTTGAGCTCGTATGCCGCTGTCATTATTATTCGCGTCCCACTGCAAGTGTTGGCATGACCTACGGCTATCGCACCTCCATTAACATTCAAACGTTCTTTTATCTCTTTCCACCTGGAAGTGTTTTCTTGGGCTAATATTTTACTGCTTGTCAAGGTAACAGCTGCAAATGCCTCGTTAATCTCCAACAGGTCCATGTCATCTACAGTCAATCCGGTTCTTTCCAGAGCCATTTGAATCGCCTTTGCAGGGCCAACCGCAAGAAGCTTTGGCTCCATCGCGGTCGATACTACTGTTTCAATTTTGGCCAAAGGTTCAATTCCCAATTCATGGGCTTTTTCTTCAGTAGTAACCAGCAGCGCTGCTGCAGCATCATTAAGCCCCGGAGCATTGCCCGGCGTCACAGTCGGGCTGCCATAGACTGTTTTTAACTTTTGGAGATTTTCAAGGGTAATATTGGAACGGTACTGTTCGTCTATATCCAAATTAAAGGTTTTTACTTCTTTTTTAACCTTTTGTTGAATCTCCATGGGCAACATTTCATGTTTAAATTTTCCCTCCCGGTAAGCTTCTCCATATTTTTCATGGCTCCGTAGTGCCCATTCATCCTGTTCTTCCCGGGTTACACCGTATTCTAATGCCACCTCACCTGCATCCACAGCTACTGGATTATAATCTTTATAGCCCAAGGCATACAGGGGATCTTCCAGGTTCACGGGTCCAAGCCTGTGGCCCTCAAAGCGCATACCACGAAGGAGTAAAGGTATGCTACTAAATGTAGTAACTCCTCCCGCTAATACCACTTGAGCTTCTCCCGAGTTGATGGCGCGCACTCCCATCTGAACAGCAGATACTCCTGAAACACAGGCCTTATCAAAAGAACACGAGGGTGTTTCCGGAGGCAAGCCGGCTTTGAGCAGGGCTTGCCTGGCAACTACAGGGGTATAAACGTCCTTGCAAGAAGAAGTATCCCCTACCCCCCAGTAAACTTCATCCACTGTTCCTGGATTTACACCGGACCTTTTGACCGCTTCCTCCATTGCTATGGCACTAAGATCATAGCAGTCATATTCTTTGAGTGAACCACCAAAGCGCCCAAAAGGCGTTCTAACGGCGCCAGATATTATTAGATTGTGTTTCATTTGTTTTCACTCCCTGGTTTACTTTTCAGAAGAATAATCATAAAAACCTCGCCCTGTTTTACGTCCCAGATGCCCGGCCCGGACCATTTTCTGTAACAACGGGGCGATATGGAAACGACCTCCAAACTCTCTTCCAAGGGTATCTAAACCTCTATAGACAACATCCACACCAGCCAAATCGATAAGCTCACATGGCCCCATGGGGAAATTGGTACAAATTTTCATGGCTTTATCTACTTCTGCCGGATCGTTACCATCCATTACACAGTAAACTGCTTCATTTAACATTGCGTCGAGTATGCGGGTCACAATGAATCCACCATAGTCTACAGCTTTAACCGGGTCCTTTCCAAGATTTTTTGCAAACTGTAACCCTGCCTCCATTACTTCTTCGGAAGTATCAAGTCCCGGAATAACTTCTACACCTTTCATAAGCGGTACCGGATTCATAAAATGAAGACCTAAAACCTGCTGAGGTCTGCCGGTAACTCCCCCCATAGATGTTATGGGTAGTGCCGAAGTGTTGGAAGCTATCAGGGCTTTACCGGGAGCATTTTCATCTATTTGTTGAAATATCTTCTTTTTAAGATCAAGGTCCTCAAATACGGCTTCAATCACCAGGTCGGCTTCATTCACAGCTTCTGGCAAATCTTTTGTGGTCTTGATTCTTTCCAAAGCCCCGTCCTTGTCGGCCTGTGAAAGCTTGTTTTTATCTACTCCTTTTTGCAGGCT
>CAZXDQ010000236.1:0-3748 GCA_964639405.1 uncultured Syntrophomonadaceae bacterium
GGGAAAAGATTGCAGAGGATTTTTCTTTAAAACGAGGTAATATTGACGTAGAAAAAGAATGGGATAAATTAATAAAAAATGGTATAAAAGTGCTGATTAACTCTCACCCCAATTACCCTCCCTGGTTGAAAGAAATTTATAGACCGCCAGTTCTTTTATACGTTAAGGGTGAATTACTATCAGAAGATTGGTATATTTCCCTGGTTGGCAGCAGAAAGTGTACTCAGTACGGTAAAGAAATTGCGGAATGGCTTTCTTACCAGTTATCTCAGTGCGGCTTTACCGTGGTTAGTGGAATGGCTTTAGGTATTGACACTTATGCACACCGGGGTGCTTTAAAGAACGGAAGAACCGTGGCTGTTTTGGGGACGGGAATATCTGAAAATTATCCTAAGCAAAACATAAAATTAAAAGACCAAATTATTCACCAAGGGTCATTGATAAGCGAATTTCCTCTAGGGACTAAACCTCTAGCACAAAATTTTCCCCAGAGGAACCGAATAATAAGCGGTATGAGTATGGGTACGGTGGTGGTAGAGGCACCAGAAAAAAGCGGTGCCTTAATCACTGCAGACTTTGCTTTAGAGCAGGGGAGAGAGGTTTTTGCCGTTCCAGGTAATATTAACAGCCCTTACAGTAGAGGCTGCCATCAGCTTATAAAACAAGGCGCCAAATTAGTGGGAGATCTGCAGGACATTTTTGATGAATTAACAGCAAGTTGCCTATTAGAAAACAATTTATCGGCAAATAAGTCATCTAACTCTTCTGCTGAGGACTTGACAGCAGAAGAAAAAGCTCTGTTAAACTTTATTCCTTATCAAGCTTTACACATTGATGAGATAATTGAGGCCAGTGGTATTTCTTCTGCAAAAACAGGAAGTCTTTTGTTGCATTTAGAGATGAAGGGTAAAATTACGCAATTGCCGGGTAAATATTTTTTGCGGTGCTGATAATTTGAATTAGGAGGGCATTTTTCTTTGAGCAAAAAATATCTAATCATAGTAGAATCTCCAGCAAAAAGTAAAACTATTAAGAGATTCTTAGGTAAACAATACCAAATCAAGGCTTCCAAGGGTCACTTGATTGATCTGCCCAAAAGCAAATTTGGTATAGATATCAAGAATAATTTTGCGCCTCATTATATTACCATCCGGGGGAAGGGGGAAATTTTAAAAAACTTGAAAGATGCCAGCAAAAAAGCAGATAAAGTTCTGCTGGCTGCTGATCCCGACCGAGAAGGCGAGGCTATATGTTGGCACCTGCATAATGCTTTGAAGTTAGATGATAATAATTCCACTCGGGTTCAATTTAACGAGATAACTAAAAACACAGTAAAGCAGGCTATAAAAAACCCCCGTAATTTGGACGAAAACAAAGTGGACGCGCAACAAACCCGCAGGATACTAGATCGCTTAGTGGGCTATCAAATTAGTCCTCTGTTATGGAAAAAAGTGAAAAAAGGCTTAAGTGCTGGCAGAGTACAATCTGTGGCCGTAAGACTTATCTGCGAAAGGGAAAATGAAATAAAAAATTTTAATCCGGAAGAATACTGGACCGTGGACACAATTTTTACCACCGACCAGGAAGCTTATTTTAAGGCCAGAGTGATTAAATACCAGGGAAATAAAATTAAGTTAAGCAGCCAAAAGGAAGCAGAAAAAGTGGAAAAACAATTAAATAAATGTAATTATGCTGTTTCTAATATAAAAAGAACTGAGAGAGAAAGGAAACCTGTTACTCCTTTTATTACCAGCACCTTACAACAAGAAGCTTCGCAACATTTGGGATACCCTACAGGCAAAACTATGCGCGTTGCTCAACAGCTCTATGAAGGACTCAAACTTGGTTCTAGCGGTGAGGTGGGGTTGGTTACCTATATTCGTACTGATTCAATAAGGATTTCACCGGAAGCAGCTAAAGATTGCCAAAATTATATAAAAGAGGCCTGGGGAGAAGATTTTTTACCTGCTTCTCCACCCCAGTATCGTTCTCAAAAAGCCCAAGATGCTCATGAAGCGATTAGACCTACTTCTGTGGATAGGACTCCCGAAAAAATCAAGGGTAGTCTAACCAGGGATCAGCACCGTCTTTACAAATTAATCTGGAACCGATTCGTAGCTAGCCAAATGGCTCCCGCCTTAATCGAGCAGATAAGGGTAGATATACAAGGAGGAGATTACCTGTTAAGAGCTACCGGAAGTCAAATAAAATTTCCGGGATTTTTGCTTATTTACAGTGATCGGAGCAGCTCAAAAAGTGATATGTTACCGGCTATTTCGGAGGATACTCCGCTGAAATTACAGAAAGTGCAACCAGAACAGCATTTTACCCAACCACCCTCTAGATATCACGAAGCTTCTTTAGTAAAAACCTTAGAAAAAAAGGGCATTGGACGTCCCAGCACTTATTCCCCTATCATTGAAACCATCCAAGCCCGGGGGTATGTTCTAAAAGAAAATAAAGTCTTGGTCCCTACTGAATTGGGAGAAATAGTGGTGGAGTTAATGAAAGATTATTTTCCTGAAGTAATAGATGTGGAGTTTACCGCGCGTTTAGAGGAAAAATTAGATAATGTAGAAGAAGGTAAAATAAAAGGGATAGATGTATTAAATGAATTTTACGCTTCCTTTGAAAATAGGCTTAAAGTGGCTGAAGAACAAATGAAAAAAGTTGAAATAGAAGATGAAGTTAGTGATGAAACTTGCCCCCACTGCAGTAGCAATTTGGTATATAAGCACGGACGTTACGGAAGGTTTCTGGCTTGCCCAGGTTTTCCTGATTGTCGTTTCACTAAAAACATAAACGCCAGCACTGGGGTTGAATGTCCTTTAGATGGCGGTGAACTAGTTCTTCGCCGAAGCAAAAAAGGCCGCACTTTTTACGGGTGCTCCAATTACCCAGACTGCGAATACACTACATGGCAAAGGCCTTTGCAGGAAAATTGCCCAGAATGTGGTCATTTTATGGTAGAAGGGAAGCGCAAATCTCAACCTCCCGGGTGTGGAAACCCGGAGTGTTCTTATGAAGCAAAAGATACTGCCAAATCCGGTAGGAGTGGATAAGTTTCTATGAAGGAAAAAGTAGTGATTGTAGGGGGAGGCTTAGCTGGTTCCGAAGCTGCTTGGCAGATTGCCCAGCAAGGCTGCAAGGTCATCCTCTATGAAATGCGACCTCAAAATAATACTCCAGCCCATTATACCGATAAGCTAGGTGAATTGGTCTGCAGCAACTCTTTGCGCTCCCGTTCATTAAACAATGCGGTAGGACTCTTAAAAGAAGAACTGTCCAGATTGGATTCATTAATTATGAAATGTGCATTAAAGGCGGAAGTTCCGGCGGGAGGGGCCTTGGCAGTAGATCGAGATCTGTTTGCCGATACAATTACTGAGCAAACGAAGGAACATCCTTTAATCCAAGTAGAAAGAAAAGAAGTAACCTGCGTGCCTGATTTTCGACCTACTATAATTGCCACCGGTCCTTTAACTTCTCAAGAATTTTCTGAGGATCTACACTATATTACCGGAGAAAATTATTTATACTTTTACGACGCCGCAGCGCCTATAATTTCTGCAGATTCAATTAATTACCAAGTAGTTTTTCAAGGCTCCCGCTATGATAAAGGTACTCCCGATTACTTAAACTGTCCCATGAATCAAGAACAATATACCCTGTTTTGGCAGGAACTTATTAATGCGGAACGCTTTAAGCCTCACTCCTTTGAAGAAGAAAAGTTTTTCGAAGGATGCAT
>CAZXDQ010000237.1:0-3741 GCA_964639405.1 uncultured Syntrophomonadaceae bacterium
ATCTTCCCAGTACCACAAAAACGTGTTGGAAAACCCTGACACTATTTCACAGACAGTTTTAAATAAGGGCTTGGACGCGGGAACTGCCTTTGAAATCCTGTCCATTGACATTGCCGATGTGGATGTGGGCAAAAATATTGGAGCCCAACTCCAAACAGATCAGGCGGATGCGGACAAACGTATCGCCCAGGCAAAAGCTGAAGAGCGTCGAGCCATGGCTGTGGCCCACGAACAAGAAATGCGAGCATCAGTCCAGGAGAAAAGGGCTAAAGTGGTGGAAGCTGAGGCTGAAGTGCCTCGGGCTCTGGCTCATGCCCTTAAGGAAGGACGCATAGGAGCCATGGATTACTACAACATTAAAAACCTCCTGGCGGACACGGAAATGAGAGAATCCATCGGCAAATACACCCAGGAGGAGACTGAAGAGGAGGACGAGGGTTCCTAAAGCCAGGAATCAGGCTCGGCGGTTTTAAAGCGCTATTTTGGTTTCCGGTTTTGACAAATCTTGTGGGCTGAGGAAGTATAGCCAGAGAGGTGGAGGGCTTCAATGGAAACTCTGCTGATTTTAGTGGTTATAATTATTGCTATCAATGTGCTGAATGCCTTATTAGGGGGGAAACAGAGAAAGGATCAGCCCCGGAAAGGACCATCTGTCACCCGGGAGCGGGGAATTGTAATTCCTTACGAAAACAGGGAAGAGGAAGAGGTGTTTCCAGCAAAAGGGCGGGGAGGAGAGGAAGAGGGGCCAGAGCCTCCCTCTTCTCCATTTTCCGTGGAGACTTTGGAGAAATGGGAAAAAGTCGAGGGTAGCACTACTCCAGGGAAAAAGAAACGGAAAAAAAGAAAGAGGAGTTCCCACTTTCTCCTGGATTTTTCTGGAGAAGAAGTAGTTAAAGGGGTAGTGTGGAGTGAAATAATTGGTCCTCCCCGCAGTAAGGGTTCATCTTCCACCCACAAATAAGGATTTTTATACCAGGGCAGTTACAGGAAATTAAAACTTTCATTATCCCCTAAACCATTGAAGATATTGCCCAAATTAGTTATGATTAAGGCAATCATCGATTGTTTTACCAGGAGCAGTGTAATTAAAGATAGTATTTGGACTGCAGCGGGAAGATCTATAGCAGGAAGGCAGGCTTCCAAATTATCTCTACACCTCCTGGCTTCTTATATAATGAGAACCATAGAGTGGTTTTTTATAAGGGGGATAGTTTTTATTTGAGTAAAAAAGTACGGGAAACAGTAAAATTAAAAAAAGACGAAGAAGCGCTGTCGTTGTTGGGAAATTTTGATGAACATCTGACTTTAGTAGAGGAAAGTTTTTCTGACTCCCGAGTTATCCCCCAGGGCGGGGAATTAATTTTAGAAGGTCCCAAAGAACAGGTAGAACGCCTCAGTTCGCTGTTCCACAACCTCCTTCACCTGGTCCGGGAAGGGCATTACATTACTTCCAACGAGTTTCAGTATGCTCTGCGTATGGCCCGCAGGGGGGAGCTTAATAATCTCCAGGATATTTTTACGGATTTAATGCTGGTTACCCCCCGGGGTAAAGAAATAAAACCCAAAACTATAGGGCAGAAGCAGTATTTGGAAGCCATGCGGAGTAAAGACATGGTGTTGGGAATAGGTCCTGCTGGCACCGGGAAGACTTACCTGGCCCTATCTATGGCGATTCACTCCCTAAAGAACCAGCAGGTGCAGAGGATTATTCTTACCCGACCGGCGGTGGAAGCGGGTGAGCACCTGGGGTTTTTGCCTGGTGATTTTCAAGAAAAGGTAGATCCCTATTTGCGCCCCCTGTACGACGGTCTTTTTGATCTTTTAGGGGTGGATAATTTCCATAAGTATAAAGAGAGGGAAATTATTGAAGTGGCGCCGTTAGCTTATATGAGGGGCAGGACTCTGGATGATTCTTTTGTAATCCTGGATGAAGCCCAAAATACTACTTCGGAACAGATGAAAATGTTCCTCACCCGGCTGGGGTTTGGTTCCCGCGCTGTTATCACCGGGGATATTACCCAAATAGACTTGCCCCGGGGCAAACACTCCGGCTTAATTGAAGCTGGGGAAGTTCTCAAGGACATAGATAAGATCGGCATAGTTTATCTTACCGAGCAGGATGTGGTAAGGCACCCGCTGGTGCAGGAGATCATCAAGGCATACGAAGAACACGAGAAAAAGGGGCATTAATTGATGAGTAACCCCCAATTGAGGGATATACTGTTAAAACCTTTCAACTTGATAAAGAATAAACCCCTCCAGAGGATCATATTGGCTGGAGGCATCTTCCTGGTAATCTATCTGCTGCTGGCTTTGGTAGTGGCTCCCGCCAGGGTAGATGTAGAAGTGGGTAGGCCCAGCCCTCAAGATATCTATGCCACCAGCGATTTTGTGGATGAGGAAACTACGGAACGCCAACGGGAAGAAGCTGCTGAACAAGTGTCCCCTGTGTACGTGCACCAGGAGGAAGTTACCGATGAGATTTTAAAGGAAGTGGATTATTTTTTTAATGCCCTCCTGGAAATACAACAGGAAGAGGAGGAAGAAGATCGCCAGGACCAACTGAACGAGCTGATGGACGAATATCCCAACCTCATCCAATCCGATGTGGAAGCCTTGGTAGAAGAAGAGGAAGAAGTTATCCAGGAACTTAAAGAGAGCCTGCGGGGAGACATCAAGCAGGTGCTGGAAGACGGCATAAAACCTGAAGAAGAAGCTGAAATCCGGGAGCAGTTAAGCGCACTGATCAGGGATTATCCCTATTCCCAGGCGACGCTCAGAATGGTGGAGGAATTCGTCTATATTGTATTGGAGCCCAATATGGCCTTGGATGAAGAGGCTACCGAAGAAAAACGGGAAGAGGCGCGGGAAGAAGTAGAACCAGTGCGGATTCACCGCAATACTCTCATAGTGAGTGAAGGGGAGACAGTAACCCAAGAACATTTGGCCCAGCTGGAAGCCCTGGGGATGAAAAGGGGTGGGCAGCCCGATTACAATACTTTTTTGGGTCTTTTTCTCCTGCTGATAATCCTTTTCGGGGTAGTAGGTATATACCTTTACGTATTGGACAGAAAAGTTTATGAAGACCATTCGATGTGGCTTCTCCTGGGGCTCATAGTTATTATCACCCTCTTGTTTTCCATAGCGGCGGAATTCTTTTCAGAGTACCTCATCCCGGTAGCCATAGGGATTATCCTCATGGCGGTGTTGTTCAACAATTATCTGGCTATGCTTATGAACTTGATTCTGGCCCTCCTGGTAGGCTTGATCAGCGATGGGGATATTGGAGTGGTTACCATGTGCCTGGTGGGGGGACTGGTGGCAATTTACAGTGTGTCCCGCCTCAGTCAGCGGATGGATCTGGCTAAAGCGGGACTGTATGTGGCTTTGGCTAACGTCCTGGTTATCATTGCCGTATTCCTCCTGCTGGGGGACCTCCGTTTGGAATACGGGGTATTGAGAGAATTCGGCTACAGTATATTGGCTGGGGTTGGTAGCGGCATCTTCTCTACGGTGGTAGCGATCGGTCTCCTTCCTTTCCTGGAGAGTGGATTCGGTCTTACTACTTCGGTTACCCTGTTGGAACTGTCTAACCCTAACCAGCCCCTGTTGAGAAAACTGCTGATGAAAGCTCCCGGAACTTATCATCACAGTATTATGGTAGCCAACCTCGCAGAAGCGGCAGCCGAGGAAGTGGAGGCAGATCCGCTCTTGGCCAGGGTGGGATCTTACTACCATGAC
>CAZXDQ010000238.1:0-3687 GCA_964639405.1 uncultured Syntrophomonadaceae bacterium
CCCAGTACGTCCAGGAGCTGGCGATATTCTTTTCCCCTTTGATCGAACCGGAAGTTTTTAGCCGAGAGCTCTACGCCACCACCCGCAAAGTAGTAGAGAATACAGATGCCCACCGAAACAATGAAGAGATCTTTTGGGAAGAATTTTGCCGCCGGCTGGACATTCCCCAGGAGAAGGCCCGTCCCTGGGTAGAAGAGTTTTACGCCCGGGAGTATCCCAAACTGCAGTACCTGACTTCCCCCCACCCCCAAGCCCGCGAGCTGCTTAAGGTGGCAGCGAATAAAAACCTGCGCACAGTAATCGCCACCAACCCCATCTTCCCCCGGGTAGCCATCGAAGAGCGTTTGCGGTGGGCAGAAATAGAAGATTTTACCTTTGATCTGATCACTACCCTGGAAAACATGCATTTCTGCAAACCCCAGCTCCAGTACTACCAGGAAATTGCCCGCACCATACAGATTCCTCCCGCTAACTGCCTGATGGCCGGCAACGATGTTTCCGAAGACCTGGTGGCATCCCAGGTGGGCATGTATACCTATTTGGTAGAAGACGATATAATCAATTCGGAAAATATAAAACCCCACAGTACCTGGCGGGGCAAGTTAAAAGACTTAAAAGAATTTTTAGCTGCTTTATAACTCCGGGTTATACCGAAATAATTCCTTCTTTTTCTTCTTCCCCCGGAGATTCCTCTACTGCACCCCAAAGGCATTCTTCCTGGGGAAGATCTTCCTGCAAATTTACGGCAACTAGACTACCCCGGGGAACCACTTTTCCTCTGATTTTCGCCCGGACCCTCAGATAATGCTGGGTGAAACCTTCCAACCTGCCCTCCCCCTGTTCCCCGGTCTTTTCCACCAAAACCCACTGTCGGGTCTTTAAAAACCTTCTGCGGAATTCCCCGGCCATCCGGGTGGCTAATTCTTCCATCTCCAGCCTTCTCTTTTCCTGCTCTGGAGGTGGAACCTTTCCTGATAAGTCATAGGCAGGGGTGCCCATCCGAGGGGAGTATTTAAAGATGTGCATCCGGCTAAATTGCAGTCTTTCCACCACTTCCATGCTGCGGCGGTGGTGTTCACTGGTTTCGCCGGGAAAACCCACCAGCAGATCAGTGCTAACCGCCAACCCCGGCATCAAACTCCGTAGGCGACCCAATAAAAAGGTAAATTCCGCACTGTTGTAGGGGCGGTTCATCCGCTGCAGTATTTCATCATCACCGCTCTGCAGGGGAATGTGCAGGTGACGGCAAACTTTTTTTGAATGAGTTATAGCATGGATTAGCTCCTTGTTAAAGTCCGTAGGTTCTATGGAACTCAAGCGCAAGCGCCAAATTCCTTCAACTTCTTCCGTCCTTTTGATCAAGTCAGCCAAACTGGCACCATTCTGCTCCGCTCCAAATAAGCCTAAGCGGATGCCGGTAAACACAATTTCCCGGTAGCCCTTAGCGGCAATGCGCTGAACCTCCTCCATTACCTCCTCCAGGGGCCTACTTCTTATGGGGCCTCGAGCCAGGGGAACCACGCAATAACTGCACCGTTGATTGCAACCTTCCTGGACCTTTAAAAAAGCTCGGGTACGCCCTTGTTCTTCGCAGAAGGGAAGTTTTTCGAATTCCGGATGGGGGCCAAAAGACTCTACTTCCACCCGCGCCGCCTCACCCCGGCGGATCTTCTCCACCAAATCGGGCAGTCGACGGCGCCCATGGGTGCCCGTTATCAGATCCGCTTCCGGAACCTCTTCCAGACGCTCACTGTATACCTGCCCGTAACAACCGGTAACTGCTACTACCGCTGCGGAGTTGCGGCGCTTGGCTTTACGGATCATCTGGCGGGACTTGCGGTCACTGAGGTGGGTAACAGTACAGGTGTTAACCACGTAGACATCCGCTACTTGATTAAAATCTACTACCCGGTAGCCCCTGCTTCTAAACAAAGCTTTCAGGGCTTCCGTCTCGTAATAATTAACTTTACACCCCAGGGTATAAAAAGCTACTTTAAGCATAGCCCTCCCATATCTCCATACAGTAATTGGACCATACACAATGCTGCTACTGCAGCAGTTTCGGCTCTTAGAATCCGGGGACCTATTGATACCGTTAAAAATTCCTCCTGCAGGGGAACTACCTCTTCCTGGTGAAACCCCCCTTCCGGCCCCACCAGCAGGTTTACTCGAGGCCATTTCATCCCTGCTTCCCGGGGGTAGGGACGCTGGTCCTCCCCTTCCCAGAACAGTAAATTCAAAGCTCCCTCTACCAATACCAGCTTTTCCGGCAGTTCTTCCCAAGCTATGGGGGCTTCTACCCGGGGGATGAGGCTACGCCTGCTTTGGGAAGCTGCCCCTCGGGCGATCCGCTGCCAGCGCTGCACTTTTTTTTCCGCTTTTTCTTGTCCAAAACGCGCCACGCTTCGATAGCTAAATAAGGGGACAATTCGGTCCACTCCCAATTCGGTGGCCTGGCGGATAACCTGGTCCATTTTATCTCCCTTCAGGAGCCCCTGCACCAGGGTGGTTTCCAGGGGAGACTCCGGGTCTTCCCATATTTCCTGCCCCAGTTCTACCGCCAGGGAATTCCCTTCTGCCTCTCTTAGAAAAGCAGAAAAGTGGCGCCCCTGCCCATCGGAAACTTCCACCTGATCTCCTTCCCGAAGGCGTAACACTTTTCTGGCGTGCTGGCAGTCTTCTTTATCCAGAGAAAAAATGTCCCCTTCCCGGAGTGCCTGGTTTTCTAAAAAATAACGAGGAAGGGTCACTGTCCATGCCTCCTCCAGCTTTCTCCCTGCCCTAAAGACCAAAGAGGTTAAAGAAAAAGCGGGAGCTACTTGCCCCCGCCAAAAGCTCCTTTCATACGTTCAAAGAAGCTTTTATCTTCCGGATCAATTTCTTCTCCGCACAACCTGGCGAATTCAGCCAGAGCTCTTTTCTGTTCCGCAGTTAGCTTGCGAGGAACTTCCAAGTTTACCTTTACCCTTAAATCTCCTTTGCCCATACCCTGCAGCCGGGGCATTCCTTTACCCCGCATACGGAATTGGGCTTGAGGTTGAGTGCCTGCGGGAATCCGCAGCTTGGCGGTTCCTTCCATGGTAGGAACTTCTTCTTCCGTTCCCAGAGTTGCCTTGGAAAAGCTCAGGGGAAGATTGTAGATAAGATCGTCCCCTTCCCTATTAAACAGACGGTGAGGTTTAACTTTTACAAAGACGTACAGATCTCCCGGTGGACCACCACGGACACCGGATTCGCCTTCCCCGGCTACTCGCAGTCGGTGGCCGTTATCTACACCAGGAGGGATCTTCACATTGACCACCCGTTCTTTAACCGACCTGCCTTCCCCACGGCAGTGGGGGCAGGGATCCTCTATTACGCCGCCGGTGCCACCGCAAGCCTGGCAAGTCTGCACATTGACAAACCTGCCGTATGCGGTGTTGCGCACAAATTGCTGCTGCCCAGTGCCGTTGCAGGCAGAGCAGGTCTTTTTAGAGGTGCCCTGGCGTCCACCGGCGCCCCCGCATTCCTCACAAGTTTCCGTGCGGGGGATTCGTATCTCCTTCTCCGCGCCTTGGTAAGCTTCTTCTAAGGTTATCTCCATTTCCACCTGCAGGTGTTTACCCCTCTGGGGACCGCTACGACGCCTTCCAAAGCCGCCGAGACCGCCAAAGAAAGTCTCAAAAATGTCTTCAAAATCCTCAAATC
>CAZXDQ010000239.1:0-3684 GCA_964639405.1 uncultured Syntrophomonadaceae bacterium
AGTCTTCTTTATCAAATTCACCGTTGGGGTATAACAATTTGATCAGCCCTGAAACAGTTTTTCTGACAGCAATTACGTCTCTTTGATTTAAGTTGTTCCCCAAAGAAAAATACTGATCAATCGCATCGGAGAAAGATCTTTTTCTCATTTCTTTAAAAAATTCTGCGATATAGTCAGTTATAAAGCCGTATTCATGGGTAAAATATTCTGGCCTGTATTTAGGTATTTCCCAACCTGGGAGGTAAAAGTGCATCCTGTCAAAAAATGCAGTATCGTAAGCCATCTCCTCGGGGAAAGGTTCAAACAGATGGGAGGTTTTCAAAAGCGTTTGAACACTGTGGTTTATATTACCCACAAAAACCATGGAAGCCGAGGCACTTTTCATCTCCTTGCCCCTGGCGAAAGAACCAGAGGCCATAAAATCCTTCATTATCTGGACTCCATCTTTATCTTTAAATTTAATCCCTGCCACTTCATCAAAAGCTACCACGTCCCACAACCCCACTAGCCCAATCCTTCTGGTAGACATGTTATAAAACAGGTTTGCCACCGTAGTATGTCCGCCTGAGATTAGAACCGTATTGGGCGAAATCTCTTTGTAAATATGGGATTTGCCCGTCCCTCTGGGACCCAGCTCACACAAGTTGTAATTGTTCTCCACTAGAGGAATCAACCTGGTAAGCAGATGCCACTTAACCTGTTTTTCAAATTGAGTAGGCTCCAAACCAACGGATCTTAAGATTACGTCTATCCATTCGTCTTTAGAGAAATACCTTCTTCCTTCAAAAATTTCATTTAAATCCAGGTTGGGCATTTGGATAGGTTTTAGGTCATCTATTTCAAAGGGGCTTTGGCCTTTTACTTCTTCGTCGTAGTAATATTTGATTTTGATAATGCACCAGATACCACCAGCCAGCAGTTTTTCAAATTCTTTTACATAGCTAGGGCTTGTCTCCACACCTTTCAGCCCTAGGTTGGAAAACTCAGCTTCGTAGATATCTTTTTTTTCGTTTAGTTTGACAGTTATTTTGTCGATTACTGTATAGCGTCCCATTTCTCTTATCTTGGATTTTACTTTCTCCGCCTCATCTGGACGAACAAAGTTTTCCGATAGTATAGCCTTGACCCTTTCTACTCCTTCTTTGATGCTGTCTTCGTCATCAGTGGCACAGTACATGCCGAGGAGGTATTCCAAGACAAATACGGGCACATTGGCCCCTTCTTTTATTTTCTGGGTAAGATCTTTCCTGACCACCCGCCCCTGGAAGTATTTATTCACTTTTTCATTCAAGTCCAAAGGCTTTTCTTGCTTTTCTTCCATTATTTATCACCCGCTCATATCCAAAATTTATAATTCAAAATCATCGGTGATAATTAAATCTATGGTAAAGGGAATCTTGTCGTATTCCTTTTCCACGGTTTCTTCCTCGTCTTCTAAAACCAAATAATAATTTTTTTCTTTATCGTAAGCCATGTTTTTAAGAGTGAACTTTTCCTTATACATCCGTTCCTGGGGCTTTTCCGACCTGCTGTCGGCTATTATTATAACTTCGTTGGATATCCTGTTGCCTTTTTCGTCGGCAAAGTAGGCTTTAAGCTGCAGGGGCAGCTTTTTGTCCGCCACCTTTTCCTTCTGGAAAAATTCCAGGTAGGTGATCCTGTTGGTAATTTTTCTAGATATGCTGGTCAGCTGAACCTCCACTTTAGACGCCTTGTAATCGTCTTTTCTCACGTTTTTGTACTTGATCAAGGGGATAGCAATCTCCTGCAGCGATGCTCCCCCGTGAACAAAATTAGCTCCAGCCCCCTGCACTTTGTACCTGATTACCCCCTTGGGAACCACTGCTTTTAAATCAGTATTTTTTCCTACAAGATACTTCATGGAGATGGGCAAAGAATCTTCCCAAGCTTCCTCCGCTCTGGTCAGCAGATATCTTCTTCCTTCCTCGATATTGTGTACATCATGTTTGGAAACCTTATCGCTTTCTTTGAGTGCAGAGCGTCTGTAGATAAAACCGTGGTCCGAGGTGATGTATATATTAGTGGCACTCACATGGTTTACCAGGTTTTTCACCAGGCTGGTTAATTCTTTTATGGCTTTCTCGGTCGCTTCAAAAACTTCTCTTTCCGTCTGGCTGCTGTCTCCGTAAGCATCTATGGTGTTGTGGTATATATAAATAAGCTTTTGGCCACCGAATTTTTCCTTATAGAACTCCCTGCCTTTACCCTCTAGTTCCTGGTATTGAATGGCTACCGCCTCTTTTTTGTGGCCAGCAAGTATTTTTTCCCTGTTCTCTATGCCCTGGGTGTTTATTCCATCCACCGTGACCCTGCCTTCATCGTCAATATTCAGGCTGTCTCTGGGCAGTAAGCTGGCCATGCCCAGCTTGGTGGTGGAGGGGACCACTCCCTGCATGAAGTTGATATCCAAATCCCCTCTTATCTCTTTATTGAGAGTATCCAGCAGCTCTTTGCCCACTTCATATCTAAGGGCATCGGAAACTACTACAAAAATCCTCTCCTCGTTTTTCACGTAGGGATATACCACGTTGCTGTAAAAATCCTTTTGCTGTTTTATTCCCGTTATATGGTAATCGTCCAGCAGTTCCTCTTCCACCGCCCTGGACCATTTAACGGAGAGCTCATCCAAATACCAGTGGGCATACAGGTTTTCCGTTCTCTCGGCCAAATCCGCAAATGCGTCTTTATCTTCTATCTGATCAAAGTGTAGATAGAACTTGCGGTAAAACTGATCCATCAAGTAGAGCTCTTGGGTATAGCTATCCATCAACTCATAAGCGGTTTGGCCCTTGATAGAGCCTCCCAGCCTTTTTTCCATTTCCAGCATCTCTAGGGCATAATACAGGCTTTCATATTGAGCCTTGTACTGACTGAACCAGTGGGTAGTTCTTCGATTGTTGATTGCCTTTCTGTATTTATCGAATTCTCCCACCTCATCCAAAAGATTCTGCTTTAACTTGCTGATAATCCTTTCATCAAAAGCCCTGAAGGTATCGCACTTTATTACGGAATCCATGTCCCATTGTTCTACATAGGATTTTACATTCAAGATCTCTTCTACCCTGTCAGCCAGCTGGTCGTAGGCATCCCTATCAGCTGAATGGTTCATGAAGTTGCTTACAAACACAATACAATCCGATCTTCTGGGTGAGATAAACTTCTGCCAGGTTTCGGGCAGCTCATCCAGGTAATAGCTGAGATGGCTCACCAAAAACATCACGATCAATTGTTCCAGGGATCTTTCTTCAAAGTTGTATCCGTAATGTCTTTGGACCAGGCTCCAGAAAGCTTCCATATCTCCAAACTTTTCGATTTCCTCTAAAAATTTATTGGTTGCTTCTGTTTCGCCCATGATGATTTTTTTTACCACCTGCTCAAAATCTGCTCCTGGCAGTTTACACAAAGCCGACATCACGGCAATTTCTATGTTTTCTTCGGTGTAACGGTGAATGTCATAAGAAGCGAATTTCCTAAACCTTTCTTTGTTGTCAAAAAACTTGAGGTACTTTTTAAAGATATTCCGCAGTGCAGGATCTTCTATACCCAAATCGTGCATGATCAGGGTAGCTTTATCGGTGGAAAAGTCTACGCTGTATTTCTGGATATCTATGAGCCAGTTTTCCCTGGGAGCAGGCTTGGCCATGGGTGAATAGATCAGGTAAT
>CAZXDQ010000240.1:0-1849 GCA_964639405.1 uncultured Syntrophomonadaceae bacterium
GGGGGCGTATCCAGTTAAAATTAAATACAGTATTCTGTCCCCCCGTAGTGGAGGGTCCTGTTACCTATATTTTTTTTGAAGGGGGTGTGGCTTTTGCCTGCTGCTCCGGACACCTTATCGCGGCGCGAGCGCGAGGTGTACGAGATGCTAATGCTGGGCAAAAACAGAAGCAGGATTGCTGAGGAACTGGGAATAGGGGCTGAAACTGTCAAAACGCTGACAAACAGGATTAAAGAGAAGTTTAAGGCAAATGGAGGAGAAATTAAAACCTCGGCCCGCGGGAAGGGCTTTTCACGCTACTACGATTCGAGCCTGAAAGGCAGCCAGGGCGGCGGGAAGGAAAAGTTGAAAAAGGAGCTGTCCCAGAAATTCCACCGCTTTGGCTACAAAAAGCTTCTCAAATACGAAGAACCAGATGCTGAAGAAAAACTTGCTCTTGCCGTAAACGAAATGGGCTATCAAAGCTACCTCTACAAGAAGCGGAGCGAGCTAACCAACCTGGTAAACGACTCGGCTCACTATCCTACGGTTACAATAAACGCGGTACCCCAGGATGAAAAAGAAGAAGCCCTGGAAGAAGCGCTGGAATTTTTCGGGGCCACGATGATTAAGCGGGAGGTGGACGAAGAAGACGAAGGCAGAGGGGCAAGGACATACGCCATCAAGAACCAGGCTATAGCCAGTATGCTGGGCCTGCTCAAGTAAATGCCGCGGGGGCCGTTGCGGTGAGCAAGGTATCGGCCATCCAGCCGGCTCGGCGGAGGGGAGCCGGCTGAAAGCATCCCTGATGGGGGATGCTTTTCTGTGTACTTGGGTGGCGCACGCGCGTGTGCCAACAAAACCAAAGGGGGTATGCGGCTTTGGTTGTCAAGTTCAAGGGAGAGCGTTTTCTGGGGAAAACTGAAGTGCTGGCGGTAGGCAAAGACGGCGTCCCCAGGCGCCTCAAACCCCGCCGGCCGGGAAGGTTTGAATGGAGCGACTTCCCTTCTCAGGAGCTGTGCTTCGCCATCCTGAAAGAACTGGTAGGGCCGGTGGACGCAGAAAAGTACTGCGACGAGCTAAAAAGGCGCTTCCCCGCAAAGCTGGGGGATAGATGGGAGCTGCCCGCCGGTCAGGTTCTTTGCTGGCTGGAGGAAAAGGCCGGGTAAACCCCGGCGAAACTCTTTACAGGGAGGTTTTTTATGGAGATGCCGGTCATCAAAATCGCCAAGCTGTCCACCAGCAAATCGCTGATAGATTTTTCCCTGCTGGCTTTTCAGGACACCTACAAAATTCGTGCGGAAATAAGGGAATACGGGCAAAACGGCCGGGGGACCAGCGCGGCGGCCCAGGCCTATATGGATCCGGGAGAAGCGGCGCTTATTTTCCACGACATCCTGTATATGCAGTTCAAGCGCACCTGGCCTACTTCGCAAAAAGGTCTGCCGGGCTACGCCGTCTACGGCGGCAGCAAGCGCAACGGGGAGGTGCGCGCCCGCCAGCTTATTATCACCTACAGCCAAGAAAGCGGGAAATTTTCTTTCACGGCCAGGGAAGGCCCCGGGAAGGTAAACGCCCAGGGAGGCATCCAGCTTTCCCAGGCGGAGACCCAGGCGGTTACCTACCAGCCGCTGCAGAACGTCCGGGGCATGGCCAAAAAGATGGTGGATTTCGTGGCGGCTTTGAACGTATTTGAGCTATACAACGGCAGCTATGGCCTGTGGGAAACCTTTGTTCCGCAAAAAGGGGGCGCTTTAGTTGAACAGAATTGATCAGCCTTTCCGCATCGTGGGCTATGACAGCAAAACCAGAATGTACAGGGTCAAGCTGGAAAGCGGAGAACAGCTCTGGGTAAGTGAAGCCGAGCTTC
>CAZXDQ010000240.1:1859-3673 GCA_964639405.1 uncultured Syntrophomonadaceae bacterium
AAAGGGGGCGCTTTAGTTGAACAGAATTGATCAGCCTTTCCGCATCGTGGGCTAAAACACAGGGTCAAGCTGGAAAGCGGAGAACAGCTCTGGGTAAGTGAAGCCGAGCTTCAAAGAAAGGCCCTTCCCCGATTCACTTTAAGAAAAGAAGGGAGGATTTTCCATGGAACAGGTTAAAGAATTCACCACCAGCACCTTCAGCTGGGTTAATTTGAATTCTGTGATATCCGCGGTGGAGGTTCGGAGGTTAAAAGAACAGGGCATAGAGCTCCTCAAAGAAAAGATCGGTTCCTGCGGCTTCATGGAATCTTTCCCCCTGCTGGTAGCTCCCTTAAACGGCGGGTACGAGCTGATTAACGGGGCTCACCGTTTCCAGGCGGCAAAGGAGCTGGGCCTGGAGAAGGTCCCGGCGCTTATAATCAGCCGGGAGTTAAACGATGCGGAGAAAAAGAAGCTGGCCCGGCAGGTAAACGAAGCCACGGAAACCCTGATACCGACTACTTTCGTGGACGACGCGGAATTCATCTGGAGGGAAGCCGATGCCGGCAAGACCCAGGAAGAGATAGCGGAGATCATGGGATGGAGCAGGGAGAAGGTACGAAACTTCATTATGCTGAGGAACATTTGCGCTGATGCTTGGGATATGGTTGGCACGACAATAGAGAAAAACGTGCCAGATAAAGAAGAGGGTGACGTGCCAGCTTTTGGCACGGGCGTGCCATTCACTGAAAACCTTCTTCGTAATATTGTCCACCTCCAGCCCGATCAGCAGCTGGAGCTGGTGCAGAAGCTGGCCGACGGTGAGCTTAATAAGAATAAGTTTAAAACATTAGCCCATAAGTACCAATACCGAAACGAAATGAGGGAGTACGCCCGGAGCCGCATCAGCGGGCTCGGCTCCGATTATTTGGACCGCTGCGTCCGGGAAATAGAAAGCGGTGCTTACGACAGCGACTGGGAGAAATATACGCGGGGAGAAACGGCCGGGCCGGAAAAGCTGGAAAAGCTGATTAAATATCTAATAGAGGAGTGGGAGGAGAAGAACAGTATACAGATTATCTTCGGCGACTTCTACGAAGAACAGCAGAACTTCCCCGACGGCAGCGTGGATCTTATCTTAACCGACCCGCCCTACAACGTATCCAACGAGCGGGTGTTTAAACTGGCCGGCCGGTCGGATATCAGCCAGGACTTCGGCGAGTGGGACAAATACGAAAAGCAGGCCTTCATAGATCTGTTCAGGGAATGGGGTAGGATATTCTACCGCCTGCTTCGCGACGGCGGCTCCGGGTATATTTTTACTTCCGACGAATACATCAGCTACCTCTGGGACGCCTTGAAAGAGCAGGGCCTCAACGTAAAGGCCACGGTAGTCTGGCACAAGACCAACCCGGGGACCCAGGTGGTAAAGACCAACTACCGCTCCAGCGTGGAATACATCCTGTTTTTCACCAAGGGAGAAGAGCATACTTTCCACTGGTTCGGGGAAAACGAGATGCACAACTTCATCGAGGCCCCGATTTGCGGAGGTGAAGAACGGGTAAAGGACTCCAAAGGCAATACCATGCATCCCACTCAAAAACCCCTGCAGGTCCTGAAACATCTTGTGGAACGCTCATCCAACGGAGGGGATGTAGTATTCGACTGCTTCGCCGGAGCAGGTTCCACGGCGGTGGCCGCCAAAGATTTGGGGCGGCGGTGTATCTGCATTGAAAGGGACGAAAGTTTCTGCGAAGCCGCAAGGAGGCGGTTGGAATAATACTTGGGGAAAGGAGCGTCGGTTCTGTGCAGTTAGCGCAGCTCCAACAGTATAC
>CAZXDQ010000241.1:0-3654 GCA_964639405.1 uncultured Syntrophomonadaceae bacterium
TCCATAATCCGCTCCATCTCCACCGGGTCATCCTGAGGATAATCTAAATTATCCCGCCCTAGAGTGCGGGTAATATCTATCCACTTAATTTGCTGTAACTGCCGCAAAAGTTGATCCATCTCCACCCTCCTGTCACTGCGTCTTAATTTAAATTATAGCATAACCCCATCTTATGTAACCACTCCCCGGAATAAAGTGCAAAGTTTTCCCGGCGTAATTCTATAAGCGCCTCCGGCTCAAAAGCCTTACTCAAAGGGGTTCCTTACTTCCACACCGTAGTAAACCTGCCCGACATTTAAATCTTCCGACCAGATAATCTGGCAGCCACTCTTTAAAGCACTGTTAATGATGTTGGCATCCCAAAAAGAAATCCGGTATCTTTTTTGTATCTTAATTGCCTCTAAAATGTCTACCGCCTCCGGGGCATGGTAATCCCATTTGCTCAAATCTTCCAGTATTTCCTCCGCCTCATCACCCATCACTAATCCCCCATCACTCAGCACTCAAGCCTCGCCCCCCAACTCAAACCTCCCTGGAATTGCAATGCCATCTATGCTGCGCTCAAATTTTTTTAAAGCCTCAGAATGCAGGGAAAATAAATCCATTCCTGCATAAGTATAAACATAACAGCAATATGTTTAATTTTCTATTGCTTTTTCAATAAGTTCTCTACTTTTTTCAGAAATCAATTCAGGCATATCAAGGTGAATATAATGTTCTGCCTCCAATATATAAGATTCCCCGCCTGTTTCTTCAGCATAAGATGTTAAACTTTCACGCCAGTATTCATCTTCATTCTCAACTGCAATGAATACATGAAAGGGCACATCAGGTTTCCCCTGCTCTGAGACAATTTGCGCGTTATCTGATAAAGCATCGGCTTCTTCTTTCATATTTTCTGTTTGAACACGGCGGTAAAATATTGTTCGGGCAATTTCAGCTTCTTCTTCTGTCAAATGTCCTTTCTTTATAGCTGGGAAATTATCCTCAAAAACTTCAGGCTCATGCCTTACTAGGCCAGCACTCATTAGAAAATCTATCACTGATGAAAAGGAGGGGTCTTCTTCTGTTTGCTTATGATAATCTGGAACAAGAGGATCTAAACCAACGATAGCTTCAATTTCTTTCGGGTATCGATTGGCCCAATATATCGCCTCTATCCCAGCCATAGAATGTGGAAACAAAACATAGGGTGGCTCTTCTCCAGACAGTTCTAACGCAGCACGAGTTTCTTTTAAAACTGTGTCAATGTCTCTCGACCTCGAAGAAATATCACTCCACCCATATCCAGCTCTTTCTACTACGGCAATACGGTAATCATTTGATAATTTATCGTAAAGCACTTTAAAGTCATATACTGGAGAACTAGTTCCTAGCCCCGACATAAAAACAAGTGTTAGCGTCCCCTCTCCTTCAGCATAAACGTGTAACTCCTTGCCATCATCATTAGTATCCACAAGAGTTCCCGGTGCTGGATATTCTTCTTTTTCCTGTTCGATTAATTCTCTATGCTCAAAATAGCTACTTCCAACTATAAATGCTACAATCACAACTAACAAAAGTGGAATTCCAACCATAATCCATTTAACTACTTTCTTTTTCATATTTCTTTTACTCTCCTTTTTGAGAAAACCTCAGCTTTCATAACATTCTTACTATTTAATACAATTTGTAAGTTTCATAACTAATTAAAGCAATATGGGAAACCTATAGGATAATAAATATTAACTTCGCATAATTAATCTGACGCGTCACTATTAGATGCCCCTCAATATGGATAACGCGAATAAAAATGCGGGCACCTAGTTTTTGATAATTAAATTCAACATCATCCCGGTAGCATTACTTAACCGATAAGCATAACTATAATGTAGGTAAAACCATTAGCCAGGGTGTGCAATATTACCGGCCCAACAAGACTCCGGCTTTTATCGCTAAGGCGCAGCCAACCCAACACAAAAGACATAAGCAAGGAAATTATGGCAACAACTACAATTAAAACCCTTTCTACATTGGACCCTGCCACTTGCCAAAGGAAAACATACCCGGGAATATGAATAAGCCAAAATATAAGGGCTTGTAAGG
The DNA here is from genome assembly GCA_964639405.1 of uncultured Syntrophomonadaceae bacterium. GTDB lineage: Bacteria > Bacillota > Dethiobacteria > DTU022 > PWGO01 > CAZXDQ01. The sequence continues at coordinate 2,086 of CAZXDQ010000241.1, forward strand.
TATTGGCATAAACAAAGTTAAACTTGCGAGTTAACTGTCCCAACAGAAAACCGCGAAAGAATATTTCTTCCGGCAACCCCTGGTGCAAAAAAGCCCAGGCAAAAGCCGCTAACAGCGTGAAGGGAGTTAACCCTATTCCCAAAAAGTGCTGGTAAGTTAAAGTAACATTTTCTCCGTTATAATGTCCTATCCACATAAAAGGAATAATCCCTGCCAGGGAGAAGAAAAGGCCGGTTACCAAAGCCAGTAATAGGGTTTTCCTTTCAGGCTTGGTGAATCCAAGATTAACCCAAAATTGCTTCCAGCGCCGATCAAAGATAGCATAACCAATCAAGCTAAGCAAGAAAAATAGTATTAAATTAGCCGGTATCCAATCGAGTTCCATATTTAATTATCCTCCGTTTTCTTTATTAGTAATTCCCAGAGTTACATACCTGGCAATCCCGGCTTTTATTCTGGGTAGTACTTTGCAATCGAATCAAGGTGCAAGGCCAGCTCATCAGGAAGATTCTTGCGGGCCAACCTGAGCTTACGGGTTACGGCATCCAGCTTAACCTCAAGGGCATAAGCAGAGGGCTTGGCATCAACCTTCAATTGATCGTATTCTGTTTTAATCATAGTGCCGCCAGCCATCATAAATATAATTGCTTCATGGCTTGTTATAACAGCCTTAGGATAGGTGCTTACGGTGCTACCCCATTGAAATAAAAAGACCATCCCCAACATAGGGAAGAACCAGTAAGAACTTCCCATGGCCAGTAATATTATAAAGGCAGAAGCTGATAAAACCCATATAATAAGTGATATCCAGGAAAGAGAAGTTATACTCTGGTTAACGCTATAGACTTGCATCTAAGGCAATCCTCCTTAAAACGTTTATAGTTGCTTCTCGGGAAACATAACCGGTAAGGGCCTTGGCTTTTTTCCGGCTGAACTGTTATATCGAACCCTCCTACGGAAATGCTGCCAAAAACAGGACAAAATTGATCAAGCCTCTTCTTCTAAGCGTTTTCTCGGAAACGCAAGTACCGCAATGGTCAACACGGCCCATAAAATAAGGAGATTCTGGTATAATGCCTGCCCTCCTGTGGGCTCAAGCACCCCTGGTAGCAAGACACTTCCTATAGAAACAATGACTACAAAAAAAGCTAAACAGAACAGACACCAGAGAAAACCGGTTCTGGCTAATTTTCCTCACTGATTCTTGCAGCATACTCTTGATATTCTTACTACTGCCCTCTTCTCTACGTATCCACTTCCCTGGAAAAGGCAGGACCTCATCGTATTCCCACACCAAAACCACCAGGGGAATAATGGCTAAGCGAGTTAATAAATGCGTATAGGCAAAGGAACCTTCTTGGGGTTGATCCCAGCCAAACACCATCATAATGCTGTTGACTATGGTAATAAGTATGAAATCTGAGCAATACCTTCTACAATGCTCACTTCCCTAAAACTTCGATAAACTCCCTTGAGCATTTCCAAATCTTCAGCAATTAACTATCCTCCTCATCATTATTAACTTTTTCTTAAAGCATTCAAGCAGTACAAAAAAATCTGGACGTTCAC
>CAZXDQ010000242.1:0-3644 GCA_964639405.1 uncultured Syntrophomonadaceae bacterium
TATTACCAGGGTAAACAACCCTAAAGTTAGGATGGTTAGGGGTAGGGTAAAAAATATCAGCAGAGGCCTGATAACAGCGTTAATGATGCCTAAAATAACTGATCCTAGAATAGCCCCTGCCACCGTAACTTCGAACCCCGTTAGCAGGGTTGCGGTTAATATTATGGCAAATATATTTAATATCCAGCGGATAATCCAAGTTTGCATTGTTTCATCCCTCAGGTTTTCCCCATTTTAGATGGAGAAGGATTCTGGAATTTTCAGTATCAGTGTACTATACTTTATCAGAACCGAATGATGCCCCGCAAGGATTATTTCTTCTTCAGATTCCTTTTTAGGAGGACTTGCTGCTAGGGGTGTAGAAATTACTTAATCAAATTCCTTTTTGTTGAAATAAAGGCATTTTGTTGGTTGAACCAAGGGGGAGAAGGATAATGGAGATAGAAGCCTTAAAGGGCAAATTGAATCAATTTCCCAAAAAAAATTTACTGTGGGGCAAGCCCCCGCTAAAGAAAGCCTGGAATTTAAGCACAGAATGGGGAGTAGACGTATATATCAAAAGAGATGATTTAACGGGGCTGGCCCTGGGAGGGAACAAGAGCAGAAAATTGGAGTACCTCTTGGGAGATGCCCTCCACCATAACTGCGACACCATAATTACTGCCGGGGGAGTTAATTCCAATCACGCTTTGCAGACTGCAGTGGCGGCCAGAAAAGCAGGTATGCATCCGGTTTTGGCCTTATGGGGTGCCAGGGAATATGGGGGGAATTTGTTGCTGGATCGGATGATGACAGAGGATATCCACTTTTTTGAGGTGAGTAGCAGCCAAGAGCTGCACTACCCCATGAGATCCCTGGCTGAACAGTTAAAAGCAGAAGGAAAAAAGCCTTATATCTCGCCGGTAGGTGGGTCCAGCCCGGTAGGAGTTTTGGGTTATGTAGAAGCGGCGGTGGAACTGCTGGAAGAACAAAAGAAAGCGGGGGAAAAATTTGATTACGTAGTGTTTCCTTCCAGCAGTGGAGGTACTGCAGCGGGGCTGTTGCTGGGGTTGAACAAGCTATCTTCTGAAACTAAACTCTTGGGTATCGGGGTAGGAGATCCTTGGGAAGAGATAGTGGAAGATGTAGCAAATCTTGTTTCCGGTGCTTCTGAAATCCTGGGGATGGAAAATGAAGTCCCCCGGGAGTCGATTGCGAATACCATTGTTGACGGTTATGGATTTGGAGGATACGGTAGTTTGGAGCGGGAAGTGGTAGAAATTATTAAGTATGCAGCATCTAAAGAAGGTTTCTTTTTAGATCCTGTTTATACCGGAAAATGTTTCTGGGGGTTATTTGATCTAGTGAGGAATGGAAACATACCCACCGGTTCTAAAGTTCTTTTCTTGCACACTGGAGGATTGGGTGGGCTCTTTCAATACCAGGATTTTCTGGCAAATAACTTATGGTGAAATTAGGCAACTTAAAGCTAGGGGTATTGAGTTTCACCCGGTTATTTAACCAAGCTTTTTTAATAAAGGAGGTGAACCAGGAATGGATCTTGATCAGATTATAGAACTCCTTATAAGCTATGGGGTGAGCTTGCTGGGAGCCCTGGTAGTTTTACTGTTGGGCTGGAAAGTTATTAGTTGGTTGACTGGTGTTTTTGCCCATAAACTAGCCCAGAAGGAAGTGGATCCTTCTCTCCAGCCATTTTTAGTCTCTGGGACCAAGGTGCTTTTACAAATAATGTTAGTAATTTCAATAGCATCCATGCTGGGCATTGCTATGACTTCTTTTATAGCAGTTTTGGGTGCTGCTACTTTGGCAGTAGGGCTTGCTTTACAGGGCAGTTTGGCAAATTTTGCTGGAGGTACTCTGATACTCTTATTAAAACCTTATAAGGTAGGGGATTACATAGAGACTGCTGGATACGCGGGGACCGTAAAGGAAATACAAATTTTCTATACTCTTTTGGATACGCCCGACAACAAGAGGGTTATCCTCCCTAATGCCCTGGTATCTAACAGCAGCAGCGTTAATTACACTATTAATGAAATTCGCAGGATAGATATCTTCCCAGAAGCTAGCTACCAAGATGACATGGAAGAAGTTAAGCAAACCCTGTTGAAAATTGCCCATGATCATCCACTGGTCTTTGAGGATCCACCCCCCCAGGTATTCTTAGGGGAGTTTGGTGACAGTTCCCTGATTTTTTATTTCAGGATGTGGTGCAAAAACGAAAATTACTGGCCTATCTATTTTGAAATAAATGAACTTATTAAGAAAGCCTTTGAGGAAAAAGGCATAACTATTCCTTTTCCCCAGAGGGAGTTGCATTGGGCTCAAAATACTTAAAAAAAGTAGCGCTGGAGGTGGAAAAGAAGGGGCTTTTCATCCGGTTGAAAAGCCCCCTATAAGGAAGTTAATGGGTTAAAAAATTGAAGTTGGCCAGAAGAAGAAATTTATTCTCGCAGGTCAAACACCCGGGTGTCGGTCAGGTTTTTTTCCATACCCTGGCGCTGTAAAAGGTGCTCCCAGCTGGCTTCTTCTACCGAAAAGGATAGAAGGTATTCTTTTTCCAGGGAAGCTTTCAGTTCTTGCTTGAATACTTCCCCTGATACTCCTGAAGCGGGGGCTATATGCAGTTTGAGCTGGTCTCCCTTTTTCTCGGTCGGGTCCTTTGGCTCTCTTATTTCTTTCCCTTCTTTTTTGCCGTGGTTGCTGCTAATTTCCAGGTACCATTGGCTCAGTTTCTCCTGAGCGTAAAGGAACCTGCGCAGGTGGTTGAAGTTTAACATAAATGGTTTTTCCCCAACCTGGTCCTGGTTGATAAGGAAGAAATGTTCTTTTCGTTCTATGTCGCCCAGTATTCTGGGCATTGCCCGCCCACAGTTGGGACAGGGTTGATAGGTGATGCCCCCGGTAGTCAAATCTCCGCTTCGAAAGCGCAGCCAGACGCTTCCTTTGGCGTCCAGGTTGGTGATGACCAGTTCGCCGGGCTCTTCTTCTCCTTTAATTTCTCCAGTCTCTGGATCTACTACTTCTGCCAGGACATGGTCCGGGTGCAGATGGTATCCGTATCCGGGAGCGCACTCCGGCCAGCCTCCTTTGGCTTCAGAAAGAAAATAAATGCGGTGCACTCGTTGCTCTCTGCAGTTTATTTTACCCATCCCCTGGCTAATTCTTTCTACCATCGCCAGGGGAATGTCGTCCATTCCCAGGATTATGGTAGATAAGCTGGGAAGGGGGAATCCGTAATAGCTTAGCACCTGGAGGCAGTGGTCGGCGTAGTTGGGGTGAGTCATGAATACTGGAGCTTCCAGGTTGTAGAGGGCTTTAAGGATTTTTTCCGTTCCCAGGACTCTTCCTCCTCCCGATTGCAAAGCAGTGGCTCCTAAAGAAACAGTGGTGTAAAAGTGCTGCCAGAAAGATAGATTGGGAGTAAAGCTAAAAGCATTAACCACGGTTTCTTCTCGGGTAAGCCCCCACATATCAACACAACGCTTACCTATTTCTCGGAGGTTGTTTATGTCGTAGGTAGTATAGACCACCGGCACGGGTTTAGCCGTTCTTCCTCCGGTGTAATAAAGTTGGTACAACCGGTAGGGATCGGCTTCCTCTTCGCCGGAAGGTTTTTTCTTCTTCCACCAACCTCCCAGCCA
>CAZXDQ010000243.1:0-3614 GCA_964639405.1 uncultured Syntrophomonadaceae bacterium
ATATTTTTAACCCGTTGTCTTCTATGGGGTTATGGGAAGCAGAAATAATTATCCCCGCTGTAGCCCCCAATTCCTTGGTAAGATATGCTAATCCTGGAGTAGAAATCGTCCCCACGGAATGGGAATTAACCCCAACCGAACTAATGCCAGCTATTAGGGCTCCTTCCAGCATATCACCATGGCGCCGGGTATCTTTACCGATCAAAAAAAAGGGGTTCGTTTTCCCCTTTCCTAGTAGATAAGCACTTCCTCGCCCTATATGAAAAGACAGTTCAGGAGTCAAATCCTGGTTGGCCACTCCCCGAATTCCATCAGTTCCAAATAATTTTTTCACTGTAACCCTCCTTGAGTTTTTCAATTAAAACCACTTCTTGAGGAAAGCAATGCAACCTCAACTTATGCCTCATACTTCATGCTTAACCCGTTTTTTCAATTATTACTACTCAGGCCGTTAAAAAGCAAAGATGGTCAGGTTGCTAATGGCGGAGTGACTGTCAACGAGGGCCAAAAGTAGACGGCTAAGCTATGCCCGGTAGCAGGCCGGCACCTGGTTTCAGTGCCGCCTCCACCCGGAACCGGTACTACCACTGCCTTTTTTTAATCAGTTGAGTGCCGACGACTGTCGAGGGTAGCCTGCAAAAGGGCAAAGGCTGAGTCGTGCACTTGCATTGGAGTTGACCCGGAACGATACCACAGCGACCTGATAGAGAATCGATAGACCGAGTAGTTACTTCCACTATAAACAAAAAAACAACTGCCGTTTACCTGGGACTGCCCCCTCTAAATCGACTTTGACTTCTTATTCTCTACCTAACTATATTCCAATTTTAAAGTACTTCTGATAATCTGTCACTAGTCAAAGGAACCCTCCATAGCGTGGTCGTCTTCTGGTTCCTCCAACTGGAGAGTCATCTCCACTTCCGAAGGCGAAAGGTTTCTTACCTCCACCGGCTCTCTGTTTTCATCCAAGGGTTGGGGTTCGACCACCATGCTTTTGGATTCCTAATCCCCGGACATCCGCATAAACCATCACCGTTTCCACCTGCTCCAACACGGAAGTTGCCCCCTGGATGCTGATTTTTTCAGGATCAATTTGGGTATCCACCTCCCGGACCGGATCCCTTCCTAAAAGGGCTACCTGCAATGGAAAATCCCGCGATTCCAGTTCTTCCACCGTTATCTCCACTGCCTCAGGATTATGGGACACTACCTCTACTTGGGGGGGAGGTTGAACTACCACCGGCAGTTGATAGGTTCCGGGTGACTTGCCTTGCAAATCCACAAACGCTACTAAATCCCTGGCGCCTACCCCGTTCAAGGCTTCCCTGGTTCCTTCCAGCGTGACTTCTACGGAAGAAGGCATCTCTTCCACGGTGTATCCTTCCTCCAAATCTAGAGTCACCAGGGGCACTTCTTCAAAAGTTTGCCTCACCATTGCCGGTTGGGCTATTTCTCCACCCTCCACAAACAACCAGAGCATGATAGCCAAGAATAAAGCTAAAACACGGGCAAAGTGATTGGAGCGGAAAATCTTATCCAGCATAACTGTCCCCCTAAGTCTTCCTGCTAGCTGGAATGCCAGGGCCAAAAGCTGTAGCCCTCTTTTTTGGTGTTAATTAATTTTTCCAGCATATTCCCCAAGTTCTTCTCTTCCAAGTATCGGATAAGCCTTCCTTCGTAAGCCAGAGAGATGATCCCCGTCTCTTCGGAAACCACTATAGCTACCGCATCAGTCTGTTCAGTAACGCCTATGGCCGCCCGATGCCGGGTTCCCAGCTCAGTGCTTAAATTGGGATTTTCCGTCAGGGGGAGGTAGCACCCTGCAGCTACTATTTTATCACCCTGGATTATTAGGGCTCCGTCGTGAAGGGGGCTGCGAGGAAAAAATATATTAATGATAAGTTCAGCGGAAATTTGAGAATCCATCCGGATTCCAGTTTCTACTAGATCCTTTAAGCCCGTTTCCCTTTCAATGACGATTAGGGCACCAAGTCTTTTTTTTACCAGCACCGAAGCGGCTTTGGTAATTTCCGTAAGAAAATGTTGAAACTCCTGGGGTTCCCAGAAAGAACGTTGAAACACCTTTCCCCTTCCTAAATGCTCTAAAGCGCGTCTGAGCTCCGGCTGAAATATTATAGGAATAGCAATAACCCCAACTGTCATCGCACCGCGAAGCATTTCGTTAAGGGTAGTAAGACCTAAGGCATCACTCAACACCGTGGCTAATAGAACTAACATCAATCCCTTAACTAATTGTTCGGCCCGGGTCCCTCGAATTAAAAGAATAAGGCGATAAATTACGTAAGTAACTATGAGAATATCCAGGACTTCTCGCCAACCCAGATCCAGTTGTGTAACACCAGCTACGATGTTTTCCCAAAAGGTCACTTTTTTGCTGCCCTTTCCTGGTTTTTTGAGTTCTTTTTTTACATTTTACCTCAACTTTTATCTTCGCTTCAATGCCCTTAAAAACCTTCTCCCTATAGAAAGTTATCCTTCCCTTCCTGGGTGTCCATATACTGGCAAAACCTCTCAACCCGCTCCCACTACTGCAATATCCTGGTTACAGGAAATACATTTACCCTGGGAGATCCCTTTAACCACCGCCCGAAATCCCCTTCGCTCAATTAAAAGAGAGGAACAAGCGGGACAATAAGTGTTGGCTGCCTGATGGCCAGGGACATTGCCCAGATAAACATATTCTAACCTTTCTTTTGCCAGATCCCGCAGTTCCTCCAGGGTTTCCACCGGAGTAGGAGGAAGGGTAAAACGATATCCGGGCATATAGCGGGACAAATGCAAGGGAAGCCTAGTATCCATTTTAGCCATCCAGTTCACCAGGTTGGAAATCTCTTCCCGGGAATCATTAACAGAAGGAATTACCAGGTAAGTGAGTTCCACATGCAACTTCCCTACACAGTTTTCCACCGTTTCCAAAACTGGTTCCAATCGGGATCGACAGTATTGACGGTAAAAATCCTCCCGAAATGCTTTAACGTCAACATTCAAAGCATCCAGATAGGGAAATAGTTCCTGTAAGGCATAAGAAGACAAAAATCCGTTGGTTACTAATACATTGGCAAAGCCCCGCTGATGAGCCAATTTTGCCACGTCATACAGGTACTCAAACCAAATAGCCGGTTCGTTGTAGGTGTAAGCCACTCCCACGCATCCCGGGGTGGCTTTTTCCAGCTGCTCAGCAATAGCTTGGGGGGTAAAATATTCCCCTCGGCGGGAGCTTCCTTCTTGCGCCAGAGACCAATTCTGGCAAAAAGGACAGCGAAAATTGCACCCCCAAGTCCCCAATGAAAGGATATCTTTCCCAGGGTAATAATGATAGAGGGGTTTCTTCTCTATAGGATCCACGGCTGCCGCCACACAGTTGCCATAGTTTAAAAGATACAAATGTCCGTTTTCTACCCGGCGGGTCCCGCATAATCCCGATTGCCCTTCTTCCAGCAGACAGGAATGGGCACAGACCAAGCAGCGGAATTTATGGTTTTCCAATTGATAGAAGCGGGCTTTTACCTTATCCAAAATTATTTACCCCTTTCCTTTGATTCCTTTCTCCCTCGGGCTCTTATATAATACTGTAACTCTTCTCTACTACCCAG